>CAJOMS010000010.1 GCA_905235795.1 uncultured Clostridia bacterium
ACGATTTTGATATGTACCTCCAAAAGTGTCTGACTTTTGGGGGCATATCATTTTCATCGCTTCGCTATTTGCAAATGCAGCTTATATTGAAAAAACAAGGAGAAAAATAGTATGAAGGAATTTTTCAACAAAGTAAAAAAGTGGGTTCTGAGCCATAAAGTCGTATCGATCGTTATCGCCGCGGTTTTGGTAGCGGGCATAACGCTCGCCATCGTTCTTCCGCTCACCGCTTGCGGCAAAAAACCTTCCGGGATCGTATACGAGGTGACTGAAGAACAATTCTATTCGGCTATACATTTAAACGGGAAAAATTTCACCATAACTGCCAGCGTAGGGGACGAAGACGGAAAAATTAACGCGACGATTTATCATCTTGCGGACGGTTCGTTTTTAGGCTTTTCGAAAGACAGCGACGGAATACACCTTGGCGCAGTTGTTAAGGACGACGCGGACGAGGAAGCGCCTTACACATATTACTTTTGCGACGGCATAATTGCGGGCAATAAGTCCTATTACAATTGGAAAGCCTCTGAAAGAATGACGAAAGCCGAAGTCCGTGATGAGTTTTGGGTTTCCGAACAGATGGATGGGGTTTTCAGCATTGCGGGCGATTTTGAAGATTGGACGTACGATTCCGATAAAAGGGTATATAAAACCAGAATCACATACGACGGCGAAAGCTTTAATTCTTATTTGCAGTTCAAAGACGGCAAGCTCGCCTCTTTTGAAATTCCCGGATTTGAGTTTTTCTTCGGCGACTACAACAAGACGGTATTCCCCACCGAGTACAAACTGAACGAATTTATCGCCGCGAAGGCGAAAAACGTAACCAAAGATGATTTCTACGCTATTGTAAAGAATTATTACAACGCGATGACCTTTAACACGGCAGTGGGCGGCTCCGTCTGTATCAACGCCGAATATTATCATTACAGCGGCGGCAAAGTTGAAGACAATCCTTTCGAAACCATTGAAAACAATGCGGCCATAGTTAAACGCGGAAATAAAAATTATATAGAATTCGTCGAATTCCTCGAACGCGATTGGAGCAAATACAAATATGATTATCTGTACGACTATACGGCAGAGACTCTCTACATAAAGAACGACGAAGAAAAATACGAGAGAGATACGAGCAAGACGTTCGGAGAAAATGCGGGCCAAGCCTACGCTTCGGCGATGAGCGTACTGAAAGGGATCGTTGACGCCGGCGCGACGAGCATAACCGATTATAAATTCGACGACGGAAAAGTCACCGCAAAGGTTGGCGACTTCGAGATCAGCGCGTCCGTATCCCCCGACGGTTTTAACGATTACGCACTCAGACTTACCTACATCGAGATTGCCTTAGACGAAGGCGAAAATCATTTGATACTGAAAATAGAAGATATAGATTTATATCCTTCTGAATTAGCGGAATATATGGAAGAAGAGTACGAAATCGAGTTCGCATAAGGGCGAAGGGATTCCCGAAAACTCCGCAGTATAATTACTTCCGTGAAAGTCAAATCAACTTTAGCAAAGCTGAAATTTTTTGCCCTTGCAAAAGCGATATGCTTTGCAAGGGCAAAAATAAATATTCCGTCGAATGGTCTTAAAATCTACAACCGCTCCGATTGGCGTCGCTTCCTTTATCAAAGTTTATGGCTATAATGTTATTACGTCTTATAATTGTAAATATTTAGCATAAAAGGGGAAAACTAAAATTAAATTGTGAAAGAAATTTTTAACAAATAGATTAATAAATAAAAGATTTTGCCGCCCGCAGTCATATACGTACAACATAAAAATAAATATAATAATAAAAAGTCGTAAAAATGATTGACAAAGCGGACAGAAAGTGATAATATATTAGAGCAAAGCAGAAGAGACCCTTCTCACCGCAAAGCGTTTGGTTAAAGCGGTTCAATAAATTGTATTGCCCAAATAGGGGTTATTTCGGTTTATTGCGGGTCGTATTTTGCGGCCCGCTTATTTTATATTTTTATAAAGGAAGGTATAAAGTTATTAAAGACCAACATCAGATCAATGAGGCAATAAGGGATAAAGAGGTCCGCCTTATCGGGCAGGACGGTGAGCAACTGGGCATAATGAGTGCGGCAGAGGCTCAGCGCGCGGCGGATGACGCCGGACTCGACCTTGTTAAGATTTCCCCAAACGCACAGCCTCCCGTATGTAAGATTATGGACTACGGTAAGTTTAAGTTTGAAACTCTGAAGAAGGAAAAAGAGGCAAAGAAAAATCAAAAAGTTATAGAAGTTAAAGAAATTCAGCTCTCTATGACCATTGACGTCGGCGACCTTAACGTAAAGGCAAAGCAGGCGCAAAAATTCCTTGCCAGCGGGAATAAAATAAAAGTTTCCATCAAGCTCAGGGGCAGACAAAACGCTCACTCCGATTTAGGCGTCGACGTAATGTTTAAGTTCTTTGACTTGCTTGAAGGAAAAGCTATTATGGACAAGAAACCGAATCTTGAAGGGCGCATGATAACCATGATGTTAAGCCCCAACAAGTCAGCGGAAGGTAAAAAATAACGGAGGATATTATTATGCCAAAAATGAAGTCGCACAGCGGCGCCAAAAAGCGTTTTAGCCTTACCGGCACCGGCAAAGTGAAAAGAGGACATCAAGGTAAGAGCCACATTCTTGCCAAGAAGGACACAAAGAGAAAGAGAAGATTGAGAAAACAAACCCTCGTTTCAACAACGCAGGAAAAAACTATGAAGAATCTCATTCCGTATAAAGGATAACAGGAGGGTTGAATTATGCGTATTAAAAGAGGCGTAAATGCAGTAAAAAAGCGTAGGAAGGTGATGAAACTTTCCAAGGGCTACTTCGGTTCTAAAAGCAAACTTTACAGAGTAGCGCGTGAGGCGGTAATGAAGTCCCTCATGTATTCTTACGTAGGTAGGAAACGCAGAAAGAGAGATTTCAGAAAATTATGGATCGCGCGTATCAACGCTGCGGCAAGAATTAACGGGATTTCTTATTCCAAATTTATGAACGGCTTAAAGAAGGCAAATATCACCTTGAACAGAAAGGTTCTTGCCGATATGGCCGTAAACGATGCGGCAGGCTTCACTCAGCTGTGTGAAGTTGCAAAAGCAAACGTATAAAATTATTCGTCATTAGCCTTCTTTTTATCGGGAAGGCTAATTCGCATATTCGGTATGGTTATTTCGTCCGGGCAAAACCCGAAGATAAAACGCATTGCGTCCCTCAAAGAGAAAAAATATCGCGCGGAATACGGTGAATATTTGATAGAGGGCGTAAAAATGGTTAAAGAGGCAATTTTATCGGGGCAAGATATCGTAAGCGTCATCGGCGTTGCGCCCGCTTTGACGGAATTGCCGCCTTGCCGTGCGGAAGTGATCGAAACCGACAGTCACGTGTTTTCTAAACTGAGCGAAACGAAAACGCCTCAGGGCGTTATGGCGGTGCTTAAAATACCCGTAAACGAACGAGTCGCCCCAACGGGGAATTGTGTTGTTTTAGACGGTGTATCCGATCCCGGCAATCTCGGCACGATAATTCGTACGAGCGCCGCTCTCGGCATTAAAGATTTGTATTTATGCGGTTGTACCGACGCTTATTCGCCAAAATGCGTTCGTTCGAGCATGAGCGGTATATTTTTTACGAATATACACGAGCTTGACAGGGAAACCGTAGGCGAACTGTTGAAAGACCACACGGTCATAGTTGCCGATATGCATGGCGAAGATCTGTTTGACTGTTCGGTTAAAGGCGATCACGCCGTGGTCATAGGCAACGAGGCAAACGGCGTTTCGGAATATTTTAAAGACATTGCCGACAAAACTGTCGCCATACCTATGCGCGAGAATATTGAAAGTTTAAACGCCGCAGTTTCTTTTGCGGTAATCGCATACACGTTGGCGAACAAACGTTAAATTTTACAAGGAAGGATATTTTATGTCAGGACATAGCAAATGGGCCAACATTAAAAATAAAAAGGCAAAAACCGATGCCGCTAAGGGCAAAGTTTTTACTAAGATAGGCAAAGAAATAGCCGTTGCGGCTAAGGCGGGGCCGGATCCCAACCTCAATTCAAAACTTGCCGACGTCATAGCAAAAGCAAAAGCCGCAAATATGCCTAACGACAATATTGCAAGGGCAATAAAAAAGGCTGCCGGTGACGGTAACAGCGTCAATTACGAAACGCTCGTTTACGAAGGTTACGGCGTGGGCGGCAGTGCAGTTATAGTAAAGACGCTTACCGATAATAAAAACAGAACGGTCGGCGACGTGCGCCATCTTTTCGATAAATACGGCGGCTCGCTCGGCAATACCGGCAGCGTTTCTTATATGTTTGAACAAAAAGGCGTTATCGTGGCGGAGCGAACGTTGGATCTCGATGAGGACACGATGATGGAAATAGCCCTCGAGGCGGGAGCCGACGACGTTATTACCGATGAGGACAGCTACACGATCTATACCGCACCCGGCGATTTTTCCGCCGTCCGTAAGTTTTTGGAAAATAAGGGAATAACCTTTTTGGAAGCGGATATAGAAATGGTGCCTAACGATTATATCACGCTTGAAGAAAAGCAGCTCGAAACGTTTATGAAAATGATCGATATGCTTGACGATAACGACGACGTGCAGGCTATCTATCACAACGTAAATTTACCTGAGGAAGACGAGGAAGAATAATTTCCGCCCCTTGGGAACTTTTGGCGGCAGGCGGAAAGCGTGCCGCTTTTTTAAGGAGATTTTTATTTATGATCAAAACCGACCTTTACAGACAGAAAATCAAAGAACTGTCACAAACCCTGCAAGAGGCAGGGTACTCTCTTTGACTTAGAAAATCTTAAAATTCAGCTTTCAGAGCTTGAGGCCGAACAGGAAAAACCCGAAGTTTGGCAAGACCTTGAAAAGTCAAAGCAAATTGCCCGTAAGATTTCTTCCGTGCGCAGTAAGGTAAACGCCTTCGATAAGGCGGAAAAAGCCATAAACGATACGCTTGAAGTAATAGAACTTGCCGAGGAGGAAAACGATGAAAGCCTTTTTGAGGATATAGAAAAAGAGCTTGAAACCGCCGAGACCGACATCGAAGAAATGCGCCTCCAAACTTTGCTGAGGGGCAAATACGATTCTCTCAACGCCATAATGACCTTGCACGCCGGCGCGGGCGGTACCGAAGCGTGCGACTGGGTATCTATGCTGTACCGTATGTATAACAGATATGCCGAGCGGCACGGCTACGTAACCACCGAACTCGACCGCTTAGAGGGCGACGAGGCGGGAATTAAAAGCGTTTCTTTCAAGGTCGAGGGCGAAAACGCTTACGGCTATTTAAAGGCTGAAAAGGGCGTTCATCGTTTGGTGCGTATCTCTCCGTTTGATGCAAACGCGAGGAGGCATACTTCGTTCGCGTCGCTTGAAGTAATGCCTGAGATAGAGGATTCCGAGGAGATAAAAATAAACCCGGAAGATCTTAAAGTGGATACCTACCGCAGTAGCGGAGCAGGCGGACAACATATCAATAAAACGGAATCTGCAATAAGAATTACTCACTTGCCCACGGGCATCGTCGTATCCTGTCAGAACGAGCGCAGCCAGATACAAAACCGCGAGCAAGCCATGAAGATGTTGATGAGTAAACTCGTTGAGCGCAAGGAAGAAGAAATGCTCAAAGAGGCGCAGGAGATAAAGGGCGAAATTAAAAAAATCGAATGGGGCAGTCAGATTCGCAGTTATGTTTTTTGCCCTTACACCATGGTCAAAGACCATCGCACCGGCTGTGAAACGGGCAACGTAAACGCCGTAATGGATGGCGATTTAGACGCCTTTATCGTAGATTATCTGAAAAAATCATAATGTTCACAGACGTTTATTCCAACTTGAAAATAAAAAAAGACGCGCTGATTTTAGCGATAGAATCTTCGTGCGACGAAACTGCCGCCGCAATAGTAAAGGGCGGCAGGGAAATTTTGTCCAATGAAATAATGTCCTCTTGCAGCGAACACGTCAAATTCGGCGGCGTTGTGCCGGAAATCGCGTCTCGCGCACACACTACGGCTGTTTCTGTCGTTACCGACAGAGCGTTAAAGACTGCGGGTGTGTCGCTCGACGACGTCGACGCGATAGCCGTAACCTACGGAGCAGGTCTTTTGGGCGCGTTGCTGGTGGGCGTTTCTTACGCGAAATCGCTGGCTTTTGCCAAAGAATTGCCGCTCGTGCCGGTCAGCCATATCCGCGGTCATATAGCGGCTTGCTACTTAAACAATCCCCTTATAGAGCCCCCGTTTATCAGCCTTTTAGCGAGCGGCGGGCATACCGCGGTGATATGCGTAAAATCGTATACCGAGTTTGATATAATAGGGCAAACGCTCGACGATGCTGTAGGCGAAGCTTTCGATAAGGTCGCAAGAGTGCTCGGCTTAGAGTATCCGGGCGGGCCGAACGTTGAAAGACTTGCGGCGACAGGTCAAAATACCATAGAGCTTCCTAAAATGTTCAAAGGAGATAAAAACAATTTTAATTTCACGTACAGCGGGCTGAAAACCGCCGTAATTAATTATAAACATACCTGCGAACAGCGTGGAGAGGCGTGTAACGACGCCGATTTAGCGTGTTCTTTTCAATGCGCGGCGATCGACGTTTTGGTTGAAAAGACGATTACCGCCGCACGGCGTATGAATATCAAGACGATAACAGCCGGCGGTGGCGTAGCCGCCAACGGTTATTTGCGCGCACGGCTCGAACAAGAGTGCCTCTCGCGTAAAATAAAGCTTTTCCTTCCGCCAAAAAAACTTTGCACGGATAACGCCGCAATGATCGGTGCCGAAGGGTATATCCAATATATGCAGGGTAATTTTGCGGGGCTCGATCTTAACGCTCAGGCGTCCGTTCCGATGTGCTGACGAGGTTGACAAATTTTTACTTTTCTGATATTATAGTCTTGAGTTTGCTGTTCTTAAAATACCGCAAAAGCAAATTACCCGCCTAAAACGCACGTTATCGGAGGTTTTATGGAAAACGGAAAGGAAAATTTATCTGTTGCAACGCTTCGCCGTATGCCTTCTTACTTAAGATATTTGAAAATTTTAAGGGATCGGGAAGTAAAAAATATTTCATCGGTCGCAATAGCAAAAGAGCTCAATTTAAATCCCGCGCAGGTAAAAAAAGACCTTGCGTTTGCAACCAAATCTCCGGGGAAACCGAGGGTTGGTTTTTCTGTCGTCGAACTTATAAAAGACATTGAGGATTTCCTCGGGTGCTATAATATAAAGGATGCCGTTCTGGTCGGAGTCGGCAAGCTCGGTAGAACGCTTTTGTCGTATAACGGTTTCAAAAATTACGGGTTAAATATCGTGGCGGCTTTCGACAGCGACCCCGTTCTTTGGAATAGCGAAATAAACGGCAAAACAATTTATCCAATTGAAAAATTGCCGGAAATTTTACAGGCGTCCGGCGCAAAAATGGGCATAATCACGGTTCCTAAGGTCGCGGCGCAGGACGTGTGCGACATGTTGATTTCTTCCGGCGTTCGCGGTATTTGGAATTTTGCCGCCACCCACTTAAACGTACCCGAAGGAGTAGCGTTGAAAAACGAGGACCTCGCGGCGTCTTTGGCAATTCTTTCACAGCAATTAACCGAACTTTTAAAGGAGTAAAGGTGTAATTATGAACAGTAAAACCAAATTATATAAGCTTATAGGCAACGGGGCGGATATTTCTGCGGTTGCCAAAGAGGCTCGTAGCGTTGACGGCATTATTTCCGTCGGTTTCTTTTCGGACGACGTAATAGAGGTCGCTATCGAAGAATATGCGTCAGAATACGACGTGTTTTGCGCTTTGAACGAGATATGCGAGAAACATTCCGTCGATCTCGACGACTACGAGGAAGTTCCCGCCGAGCAAGCCAACGAGGATGCGCCCGCAGAAAGTGATGACGTCGTTGCAACGGAGAGCGGTAACGACGAAAATTCCGAGTCGACCGAGCCTGTTCCGCATACGCTTAAACTTCCCGATGAAGAAAAGGGCTGGAAAAGTAAATATTTGTTCAATTTTATAGAGATCGGGCTATCAACGGTGCTTCTGCTTTTAACCATGATTTTCGGCTTCAGGGGCAACGCGAAATCTATAATGTGCCTTTTGGCGTTTACGTTTGTCGGTTACGAAATAATTTTGGATGCCGCAATAGATATTTACCATAAGCGTTTTTTCTCGCCGAGTATAGTTATGGCACTTGCGGCGATAGCGACGATTTTCGTGGCAGATTACACTGAAGCAGTAGTAGTGGCGCTGTTGTTTGAAACGGAAATGACGCTCAGCAAAGTCTTTACGGACATCAACGTAGATAAGCTGAAAAAGCGTTTTGATTACAGTTATAACGAGATACCCGCTTCCGAGGAGGACGGTGGAGCCGTTTTTGCAAAAGACGTGCGAGTCGGCTCTTTGGTTGAATTTAAAGAGGGACAGATTATTGCCTTTGATGGCACCGTGGAAAGCGGCAACGCCGTAATAGACGATTATACTTGTACGGGCGTTCATACTTCGCTGAAGATCAAAGAGGGGAGCGAGGTGCTCTCCGGCGCTTTGATCAAGAGCGGAGAAATAACTTTAAAAACCAAAAATACAGTAGAAGAAAGCCGTGCCGGCAAGACGTATAAGAAGGTATCGGACGGCTTGACTCCGTTTACGGACAGAGTCGGCAAAATAATGAAAATTTATATCCCCGCCTGCCTTGCGATTGCGCTTATTTTGTGTTTCGTTATGCCGCTGTTTGAAGTCGGCGGAAATCTTACGTATTCTTATCTGCTTGCAAAATGGGCGTATATCGGCGTGCTTTTCTTCGCCGTTTCCAACCTGTTTACGTTAAATGCGTTGCAGCAAATTTACGTAAAAAGTGCCGTAAATCGCGCGTTATCGATGGGTGTGTTCAACGTTGACTCAAATGTTTTGCACAGCTTTTACGACGTTAAAACGGCTTTGTTTTCAGAGCCGGGCGCACTGACTTTCAACGGCGATATAAAGGTTATTGCAAAGAAGGGGCAAAACGGCAGAATAAATAAACTGCTTGCAGAATCTTTCGACTCCGGCGAACTTTTCGAAAGTGAATTCGTCGACGTCGGCGTAGCGTCAGCGGGCTCGTACGAAGCTTTGACCGAACGCGGCATACACGTAAAACCCGTGGATGCGGAAGGCTCGGCAAGATATATAGTCGAAGGCGGAGAGGTCATAGGTGCCGTCGTGCTCAATTCTGGAACGAAACCCGACGCGTACGGGGCTGTTATGGAACTTCGCGACGCAGGCGTAAATTCCGTAGCGGTTGCAGAGGGCAAGTGCGCATCGGCTGTCAACGCTTTAAAGAAGGTTACTGTATGCTCCACAGGTGAGTATAAAACGGACGACGGTACCGTTTGCATAGGAACGGCGCCGAACAAAAATGCAAAAAACAACGTGGTTTTTGCATCGGAAAGCGAGGTGGCAAACAGTCACGTAGCGATACCGAGCGGCAGCGTTAAGCACGCCGTAAAAACGATAAAACTTGCAAAGAGGTCCGTAAAAAGTTTAAAAACGGACGTGATAATATATATAGTGTTTAAGTTTTGCGCATTAATATTGGGCATTTTAGGTGCTGTAATATCGGGCGCAAATCTGTTGTGGATTTCCGTTATTATCGCGTTTATCGCATCGGCGTTCGGCTTGACGCACGCTTTACTTAACGGAAGGGAAGTATATTGATAATATTGCAGACCTTACAAATTTATTTAATTTAAAGCAACAAAAAATAATTTTTCGCCATATTATTAGCGGGGGCTTTTTATGAAGAAAAAGAATAAGGTGTATATTGCGATAGATCTTAAATCGTTTTATGCCTCCGTTGAATGCGTCGATAGGGGGCTTGACCCGCTTAACGTCAATCTTGTGGTCGCGGATAGTTCCCGTACGGAAAAAACCATATGTTTAGCCGTTTCGCCGTCTCTTAAAGCTTACGGGCTTTCGGGTAGGTCGAGGCTTTTCGAGGTAGTGCAAAAGGTCGAAGAAGTCAACCGTGCAAGAAGAAAAAAAGCGCCTAAGCACAAATTTACAGGGGAATCTTATTACGATAGCGAGTTGAAGGAAAACCCGTCACTCTCGCTCGGATATATCGTTGCCCCGCCGCGCATGGCGCATTATATGGCTTACAGCACTCGTATTTACGAGATATATTTAAAATACGTTGCGCCGGAAGATATCCACGTTTATTCGATAGACGAGGTATTTATGGACGTTACCGATTATTTATCGGCTGCGGAAATGGACGCGCACGAATTTGCAAAAACAATTATACTCGACGTGTTTAAGAGTACGGGCATAACGGCTACGGCGGGAATTGCGGAAAATATGTATTTATGCAAGGTCGCGCTGGATATAGTTTCAAAACACATTACGCCCGACGAAAACGGCGTGCGCATCGCCGAGCTTGACGAGATGACATACCGACGTGAATTGTGGACGCATCGCCCCATAACGGATTTTTGGCGAGTGGGGCACGGCTATGCCGAACGCCTTGCCGAACACGGCATATATACGATGGGCGACGTGGCGCGGTGTTCTATAGGTAAAAACACTTCTTACTATAACGAGGATTTGCTGTATAAACTTTTCGGCGTAAATGCAGAACTGCTCATAGATCACGCTTGGGGGTGGGAACCTTGCACCATAGAGCAAGTAAAACGATACCGCCCCGAGGCAAAGAGCGTGGGGTTGGGGCAAGTTCTTTCGATGCCCTATACGGCAGAAAAAGCGAAATTAGTTGTTTCGGAAATGGTTGACGAACTGTTTTTGCAACTTGTGGAAAAGGGGTTCGTCACCGATCAGATCGTAATTACGATAGGTTACGACGTTGAAAATATTTCGGCAAAGAGCAACTACGACGGCGAAGTGACCGTCGATAGGTTTGGTAGAAAGATGCCAAAACACGCGCACGGCACGGCGAACTTGGGCGAGTACACTTCTTCTTCGATACAGGCTAAACTTGAAGTTTTTCGCTTGCTCGACGAGATTTTAAATAAAAATTTAACGATCAGAAGGATATATATAACGGCTGCGCACGTAATAACCGAAGCGAGTGCCGCCGAGCTTTTACGTAAACAGGTAGTTCAGCTTGATATTTTCGGTGATTCCCTCGCCGAGGAGGAGAGGAACGAGGCAAACAGGGCCGTTCGTCAAAAAGAAAAAAATATGCAGCAAGCCGTAATAGGCATCAAAAAGAAATTCGGCAAAAATGCTATCGTAAAAGGCGTGAGCCTTGAAGAAGGCGCTACCGCAATAGAGCGCAACGGCAGAATCGGCGGGCATAAGGCGTAAATATATGAATTACGGAAAAGATTACGAACATCGTTACGACGATATAATAGATATGCCGCATTACACGCCGCGTAATCATGCGCGAATGTCGGTCGAAAACAGGGCGGCGCAATTTTCGCCGTTTGCCGCATTAACGGGGTATGGCGACGCGGTCGGTGAGGCCGAGCGTCTCACGCAGGAACGCGCCGAACTCAGCGAGCAAGAGCTTGAATTGCTCGATGAAAAACTTTCGGAAATACTGTCTTGTATAGACGAAAAACCGCAGATAAAAATAGAGTATTTCGTTAAAGACAAAAAAAAGAACGGAGGCGAATACGTCACCTTCACGGGGAAACTGAAAAAAGCGGATTCGTGCTCCGGTACCCTCGTGTTTTTGGACGGAACGGTGGTTTCGATAAAAGATATTTACAAAATGGAAGTGGTAAAATGAAAGATTATTTTGGTAAAGATATTACTTGTTTAAAAGAAAAAAAACTGTACCTTTTCGATATGGACGGAACTATTTACATAGGCGATAACCTCTTTCCGGGGGTGAAAGAATTTTTTGACGAATTGAAAGCGTTGGGCAAGCGTTTTGTATTTATTACCAACAACTCGTCAAGATCGGTTAAAGACTACCTTGCAAAGATGCTCAGGATAGGCATTTGCGGCGTAGATGAAAAAAACTTTTATACGTCCGGTCAGGCAGCGCTTTCACTTATGAAGGAAAAGCACGCCGACGACCTGATCTATATGCAGGCCACGCGCTCTTTGATCGAGGAATATAAACAAAGCGGATTAAATATTACCGAACGGTACGAAGAAAATATAGGCGCAGTGCTTGTTGGGTTCGATCCTGAATTTACGGGCAATAAAGTTACCGAAACGTGCAAAGTCCTCACTCTGTGCGACGTTCCGTATTACGCTACGAATCCGGATTGGCTATACCCAATTGATTTCGGATATATACCGGACTGCGGTTCAATGTGTTTCTGCTTTGAAAAAGCTACCGGCAAAAAACCTATATATATAGGCAAACCGTCGCCCGTGATGATTGAAACGGTTATGAAGGATCTCGGCTACGATAGAGCTGACACCGTCGTCATAGGCGATAGACTCTATACGGATATAGCGTCGGGAAACAACGCGGGCGTCGATACGATTTGCGTTTTAACGGGCGAAGTTAAAATCGCCGACGTCGAGGCGGCAAAAGGGCAGGAGGTTCCTACCTACCTTTTAAACAGCGTAACCGATATCCCATTAAAGTAAAAATATGTTTAAAATAATTTTCGTATGTTTAGGCAATATCTGCCGGAGCCCTATGGCGGAGTTCGTGATGAAGGATTTATGTGAGAAAAAGGGCACTTCTCACTTGTTTGAGATTTCTTCGGCAGGCACCAGCGACGAGGAACAAGGCAACACGGTACACCGTGGAACGCTTGAAGAATTGAGAAAACACGGCGTTAAATGCGAGAGGAGATATGCTGCCGTGCTGAGCCCGGACGACCTGTCTTATTACGATCTTATCGTCGTAATGGACGAAGGAAATATGCGCGCGGTAAACCGTTTGGCAATGGAGGCGGGCTTTGAATTTTATATTTCGGTAAAGGACAAGATTCATCTGCTTGGAGAATACAGCGGCAGGGGCGCCGTCGCCGATCCATACTATACGGGTAATTTTGTGGATACGTGGGAAGACGTTTCGTTGGGCTGCGAGGCGCTTTACGCCTACCTTACGGGCGAAAATAATTAATTAACGACAAAATACGATTATGAAGAAAATTTTATTGATAGCAACGGGCGGGACTATTGCTTCCGGCCCGACTGAAAACGGGCTTGCACCGCTGCTCGGCACGGAGGAAATATTGAGTTTCGTGCCTGAAATAAGGCAGATAGCGGAAGTTTCCGCACTGCAACTTTTCAATGTTGACAGTTCGGATATTTACTATACGCATTGGCTGAAAATTGCAGAATGCATACGCGACAACTACGACGACTTCGACGGGTTCGTCATCACCCACGGCACCGATACCATGGCTTACACGGCGTCTGCGATATCGTATCTCGTTCAAAACAGCAAAAAGCCGATAGTGTTTACGGGTTCGCAAAAATCAATTTATATGCGCGATACGGACGCGAGGAACAACCTGTATAACGCTTTCGTCTATGCGGTTTCTCCTGGCGCGTGCCTCGTCCATATAGTGTTCGAGGACAAAATAATTATAGGCAACAGGGCGAGAAAAACGAGAACAAAAAGCTATAACGCGTTTTCAAGCGTAGATTTTCCCGAGGTGGGCACGGTCAGAGACGGGCGCGTTATCACTTACGTGGAGGAAAAGGTTACTGCCGAAAAACCTGATTTTTACGATAAAATTGATCCCCGCATATTTGTTTTAAAGTTAGTGCCGGGTGAAAGATTGTTAATTTTGCCCGAATTGAAGAAGTTTTACGACGCTATAGTTATCGAGAGTTTCGGAATGGGTAATCTTCCGCTATACGATGACGAGGTGTTTGCCTCCGCCTTGCTCGATTGGACCAATGCGGGGAAAACCGTCGTGATAACCACGCAGGTCCCGCACGAGGGGAGCGATATGTCGGTTTACGAAACGGGCAACACTATAAAGACTAAATGCGGCGTTATCGAAGCGTACAATATGACGCTCGAATCCGTCGTTACAAAATTGATGTGGATCATGGGGCAAACAAGAGACGCCGCAGAGATTCGCGATAAATTTTATCTTCCCGTGCAAAAGGATATAATTTGATTATGGAAATATTGAGAAATAAAAAAGGGTTTATATGCGATATGGACGGCGTGATCTATCACGGAAATTACCTTCTGCCGGGCGTCAAGGAATTCGTGGAGTGGCTTAAAACGGAAAATAAGCACTTTTTGTTTTTGACGAACGGAAGCGGTAAATCCCCCAAAGAATTGCGCCAAAAACTTTTGAGGATGGGACTTGACGTAGACGAGAGCCATTTTTATACCTCGGCGCTCGCCACGGCGGATTTTTTAAGCAAGCAGTCGTCTAATTGTTCCGCGTTCGTCATAGGGGAGCCCGGGCTTATGAACGCGCTGTACAACGTCGGCATAACATATAATGACGTCGATCCCGAATACGTCGTTATAGGTGAAACCAATAATTACAATTTCGACGCCATAAAAAAGGCCATGAAGTTAGTATCTGCCGGAGCAAAATTAATAGGAACAAACACCGATCTTATCGCCCCGGTGGAGGACGGTATGGTACCCGCGTGTCGCGCGCTCGTCGCGCCTATAGAGCTTACCACCGGCAAGCCTGCGTATTACATCGGCAAGCCCAACCCGTTGATGATGAGAACGGCTTTGAGGATGCTCGGTATACACTCGTTTGAAACGGCTATGATAGGCGATCGTATGGATACCGATATAATTGCCGGAATAGAGAGCGGCATGGATACCGTGCTCGTCTTATCGGGCGTAAGCACGCGAGATACTGTTGAAAACTTCCCGTATCGTCCAAGATTAATATTGAACGGCGTGGGCGATATAGTAAAATAAAAAACGTCGATAATGTGCGAAATAGGCTACTTTTACAGGTTTTAACGTGGTTACAGAAAACGAAAAATTCAAAAAGATGACGGAAACGCCAATCCCAAAATTGATATCCAGACTCGCCGTGCCGACGATTTTATCTATGTTGGTCACGTCGCTTTATAACATGGCGGATACCTTTTTTATAGGGAAAATCAGCGGCACGACCGAACAGGTCACTTCGGCTACGGCTTCGGTTGCGGTCGTTTTTTCATTAATGAGCGTAATTCAGGCGGTTGGTTTCTTTTTCGGACACGGATCAAGCAATTTTATCTCTCGCGCGCTCGGCCGTCAGGACGTGGAATCCGCCGAAACTATGGCGACTTTCGGCTTTGTCACTTCAGTATTTTTTGGCGTGATAATGTGCGTTTTAGGCCTTATTTTTATAAAACCGTTGGCGTACGGGCTCGGCTCGACGGATACGATTTTGCCGTACGCCGTCGATTACATGAAGTTTATTTTGATAGGTGCGCCGCTAATGTGCGGCTCGCTCGTTTTGAACAACCAGATGAGGTTTCAGGGCAATGCGGTTTATTCGATGCTCGGCATTATTTCGGGCGCGGTACTTAACGTTGCTCTTGACGCCTTTTTTATTTTACATATGGGCATGGGTACGGACGGTGCCGGCATCGCTACCGCGATAGGTCAGACGGTAAGCTTTATAGTCCTGTATTCGGGCATGAGATTCGGTAATAACGTCAAAATTAAGTTGACAAAATACCGTTTTAACTCAGAACTTATGAAAGAGGTCTTTCGCGGAGGGTTGCCCGCTCTTGCGCGGCAGGGGTTGGCAGGGCTTGCTACCGTAAGTTTAAATTTTGTGGCAAAGGATTACGGCGGTGACGTAACAATAGCCGTCATGGGCATAGTTGCGCGCGTTTTGGCGTTTTTCGTGTCAATTATCCTTGGATTCGGGCAAGGTTTTCAGCCTGTGTGCGGTTACAACTACGGCGCGGGAAAATATTCGCGAGTGAAAGAGGGCTTTTTATTCTGTATTAAAACGATGGAAGTTATCGTTGTGGTGCTGGTTGTCGTGCTGTTTGTTTTTTCGCCTTACGTAATAAGGGCTTTCAGCAGCGACGAAAGGATAATTACGCTTGGTTCGCGCGCTCTCAGGATACAGTGTTTCTTGCTTTTGTTCGTTCCGACCACTTCGTATACGAGTATGCTGCTGCAAACTATCGGCAAGGCTTTGCCGTCAACAATACTTTCTATGGCAAGGCAGGGTTTCTTCTTTTTGCCGATGGTATTCTTGTTGCCGCTTGTATTAGACGTAAACGGGTTGATTATGGCTCAACTCGTTGCGGATATTCTCTCGTTTTTTCTCGCTCTGTTTTTCATCAGTAAAGAAAAGCGCATTTTTAACGCATATCAAGCCGAGCATCCGCAATAAAAAAGGATGGCTTTTAAACCATCCTTATCTTATCAGCAGCATTTGAATTCGTATTGATATTCACTGCTTTGCGTGGGCGGAAATCTGTTGCCTTTTTCGACAGATACGGTATCCAAAACGTTTCCGTTAGCATCGATAACGTTATAATAGCCGGTTCTGGGTGCAACTTCGCCCGGATTATATTTCTGCATATCCGTTACCTCCTTGCGATAATTATCGACAAAGGGGCTTTTTTTATACCTTTTGATTTTTATTTCGTTTCAACTTGCGTTCGACCAAAGCCGTTTCGTTAGCGGGGGCAGAATTTCTGTTTTTACATTCCGGATTTTTGCGCTCGATTATAGTAGTAGTTTCATCTGCTGCAGTACGGTCGTATTTGTGCTCGCCGTTTTTGCGCTCCACTAAATTCGTTTCTTGCAAGACTTCGTCGGGGCTATGCTTTTTGCGTATTGCGATAAAGAAGTAAATTATAAATATTATGAAATAAACAATAGCTGTGGCAACAGCAAAACCGGAGAAGTCTAAAAGCACATCTGAAAAGCTGCAATATCTTCCCGTTGTGAAAATCGGCAGTTGGCAAATTTCGGTTATACCCGCAATCGTAAATCCTGTTACGAGGCATAGTATAAAGCAGGCAAATTTGCTTTTAAAGCCCTTAGCTGAAAACATTGCGTACGCCAGAGCGGCAAATATGCCAAGCACGAAAAAGGCTGAAAAATGCCCGATAGACTTTCTTACCTTGAAATAAAAATCCTCTACCGTGTCTTTAAAAGTCAAAGGTTCAACGTGTAGGGCTAAAGACGTCTGCGTCGTTTGAAGTTCTCCGTCCGTTGTTGAAACAGTGATTATCGTTGTTCCTTCTTTCAAAAGGGTTATTACGCCGTCGCTGCCTATCGTTGCGACGTCTTTGTTTGAAGATTCGAAATTTACGGTTTTTACCGTGGCAGTTTTGTCGAGAGTTGCCGCCAATTTTGCGTTGCCGTTTAATTTTACGGAATATTCACCGTTGCCTGCGTCCGTCAATCCCGTAGTTTTTAAATTGATAGTTTCCGATACTTTTTCGTTTACGATAACTTTTAGCTCAACGTAAATATCGGGGTAAGTATTGCTCGAAACGGTTATGGTAGCCGTACCTTTTTTCAGCGCCTTTACTGTAAACGAGGTTTGTTTTGAATCAAGCGTAACCAAAGCTACGGATTCGTCGTCGATATCCACGTTTATTCCTTTAAAGTTTGCGTTGGAGGGATATACCTGTATCGTTATCTTCTCCGATTTATCGTTCTTTATTAAATCTATTTCCGATTCCGATAGGGCTATCGACGAAACGTGAATTACAAGCTTAGTGACGCGAACGGTAATTTCATCGTAAAGCGAAGGATCTGCGGAGGAGGTTATTCTTATAGTCGTAACGCCCTCTTTAACGCCCGTAACTTTTTTGTCATTTACCGTTGCGACCTTTTCGTTCATACTCTTGAAAACGACAGATTTATCCGTCGTTTCCTGCGGAATGAAATAGTATTGCAAGGTGTAAGAACTGCCCTCGGCTATCGTGATTTCGCTGTAATTGAATGCGAGCTTGGTTGCCTCCACCGTGCGTTCGGTAACCGTTATTTTAAGTTCTTTAACGGGTAGGGGGGATGCCCCGGAATAAAAATCGTCCTCACAAGACATAGTTATTATCGCTTCGCCTGCGGCTATCGGAGTGAGTTTGCCGTAAGAATCCACTTGGACAACGGCGAGGTCAGAAGAACTGAAAGAAATGACTGAGTTAGAGGCGTTTTCCGGCAAAACTGTATATTCGATGAGGTATGGCTCGTCGTTAATATCTATTTCTATTTCATCATCTTCTACTACGATTTCCGTTGCAGGAACGAAAGAGGTATTTTCGCTAACCGTCAATTCAAGCGTAGCGGTTATGGTGGTAATTCCGTTTGAAGCTGTAAACGTAACGGTAGTAACGCCCTGTTTATACGCGTTTATAATGCCGTAAGAAAAATAAGCGACGTCGTCGTCCGTGTTGGTTATGATTATGTCGGCCGTATTTCCGGAGGTGCTGAAACCGTAGCTAAATCGCGCGGTTGTGGCGTAGGGTATTGTCGCCTGATACGCGCCGTTTCCTCCGCTGACGTTTAGTTCCGCGCTTAAAGATTCAAAAAACACGTAGCAATTCGGATCGAGCACGTCATATACTGTAAAAGTTATCGAGTCTTGTACGTCCGTGTAATAAGTTCCTGTCGCCGTGATGGTAACGGTGCCTGCAGTTTTAAATTGTACGGTAACGCCCGATTCCGTCGCGGATACGGTCGCAATTGACGTCGAAGAAGATTTCCAGCTAAGTTGATTTAGTTCCGCATCTTCGGGGAAAGTTTGAGCGTAAAGTTTTACAGACTCGCCCACGTACACATCTGTCGACGTTGGAGCCTCTATAACGACCTCTTTTAGCGGTATGGATTCCGGAGGCGGAAGTTCCGCGGTAATATCGTAAGTTTTGTATACGGTCGAGTCTTCTTTTAAAGATACCGTAATCGTAGCGTTTCCCTCGTTAACAGCCTTTATATAGCCGTCTTGAGAAACTTCTACGACAGCGTCGTCACTGCTCACCCAAACGAGTTCTTTATTCGTGGCGTTGGAAGGCAAAACGTTTACTTTAATATGTATGCTTTGACCTACGAATATTTTTGCCGGTGGTGAAACGGCGGTCGAAATTTCAGTTGCATTGACCTCATCCACACGCACGCATATTTGTGTATAAATATTTGAGTTGTCGCTTGAAGTGGCCTTTATCGTAGCAAAACAAGGATATACGGCGATGAAATTGCCGAAATTATCGACCGTTACACCGACGTCTGAAGACGTATATATTATTGACTTGTTAGTTGCTTTTGAAGGCAGTATTTCGCATGTAAAAATTCCCGTGTCGCCGGGCAAAAGTGAAATTTCATCCGTATAATCTACGTTTACGTTTTTAACTTTTACGGATTTTATATTTAAATTTTCAACGGCTATGGTTTTTGCTTCCGGATTGCGCGTATTGGTGAGAAATTCGTTTATCTGATCGCCTACGTTTTTACTGAATTGAGAAGATTCGGTGCCGGGCGTCAATCCTTGTATTATCAAAAAAATTTCCAACAAAAGAAACGCCGCCAAAACGCCGAACTTTATCAAATTATAGACAACCGACTTCGGATGTTTTTTTTCCATGTGCCCCTCTTATCTTCCCTTTAACACACATCTACATTATATCATATTCATAATAGAATTTCAATAGCGAAAAATATTTTTTTCGGTCGAGAAAATTAAAAATTTTTTCACGTTAACAATGCGTAATGTTTGACAATATTCCTCAAAAAAGATATAATAATGAAAAATCTGTATAATCAGTGGATTTATGGGAATGAAAAAGAATTATAAAATTTCGATTACAGGTGATTTGGGTAGCGGAAAAAGCACGGTTTGCGATATAATAACGAAAGAATTGCCGAATATAAAGTTGATATCCGTAGGGGCTCTCCAGCGCGAAATGGCAAAAAAAATGGGCATGACAACAACGGAATTTAACGTATATATGGAATCGCACCCCGAAATAGATAAAGAACTTGACGACATGCTCAAAACTTACGACGGAATTACGGGCGAAGATTTTCTTTTTGATTCTCGACTTGCTTGGAATTTCGTCCCGAGCGCCTTCAGCGTTTACGTTACCACGGATCTTTTGGAAGCTGCCCGTCGTGTGCAAAAAGCCCGCCGCGAAAACGAGGGTTATTCATCCGTAGACGAGGCAATGAAAAAATTGAGCGAGCGCAGAGCAAGCGAGATTTTGCGTTATCGCGAATTTTACGGATTAAACATAAAAGACCTTTCCAATTACGACCTCGTGGTGGATTCCACTACTGCCTCTCCCGATGAGGTGGCGAATTTTATTCTCAGCGAATATGATAGTTACGTAAACGGAAGGGAATATCATAGGCATTATTTGTCTCCCATGCGCCTGTATCCGCTGGCGTGTACCGAAAGGGGCGGAGATATAAAGGTGTGCGAATATAAAGATTTTTATTACGTAATAGCCGGAGCCGACGCGTTAAAACGAACGGTTAAAGAGGGCAAAAAAGCCGTTTATTGTTCTTTGGTAGCCGTTCCGGCGGAAGATAAGGAATTGTTCATAAAGGAGAATTGCAATCAGGAATTATTAAAATCGTGGGAAGATGATTGCGGTATAAATTTTGTCAGATATCCGTTTTAAATGATGATTATTACACGGCCTTAAACCGTTATAATAAAATATATTTTTTAAGGAGTTGTTTATGGCTAAAATTTACTCGTCTGCCGATATGCTTATCGGCAACACACCGCTGCTCGAATTTTCTCATATCGAAAAAGAGCAGAAACTGAATGCGAAGATATTCGCAAAACTCGAATACTTTAACCCCGCAGGTTCGGTTAAGGACAGAATCGCAAAAGCGATGATTGACGATGCCGAAGCAAAGGGCGCACTCGTTCCGGGATCGGTCATCGTTGAACCGACTTCCGGCAATACCGGCATAGCTCTCGCCGCCGTAGGCACGGCACGCGGATACAAGGTTATAATCGTTATGCCGGAAACCATGTCTGTCGAACGCAGGGCTATGATCAAGGCTTACGGCGCAGAGATCGTTTTGAGCGACGGCGCTTTGGGCATGAAGGGCGCTATTCAAAAAGCAGAAGAAATAGCAAGCGAAACGCCTAATTCGTTCATTCCCGGGCAGTTTGATAACCCGGTTAACCCAAAAGTTCATTTCGAAACGACCGGACCTGAAATTTACGACGATACCGACGGAAAAGTCGACATATTCGTCGCGGGAGTAGGTACTGGCGGAACGGTAACCGGCGTTGGCAAATATCGAAAGGTAAAAACCCGTCGGTCAAAGTCGTAGCCGTAGAACCGGCAAGTTCACCCGTCCTTTCAACGGGTACGCCCGGTAAACACAAGATTCAAGGCATAGGCGCGGGATTCGTTCCTAACGTTTTGGATACCGACGTATACGACGAAATCATCACCGTAACCGATGAAGACGCTTTCGCAACGGGCAAACTTATAGGTCATCAAGAGGGTGTGCTCGTAGGTATTTCCTCGGGCGCTGCGGCATGGGCAGCAATTCAACTTGCAAAGAGGCCCGAAAACGCAGGAAAGAACATCGTTGTTATTTTGCCTGATACAGGAGACAGATATCTTTCTACTCCGCTTTTCGCAGACTGAAAAATTAAATTTTAACAAGCAATCGACCGCAGACGAACTTTCGTCTGCGGTCGATTTCGTATGCCTTATATAAAATATGCATTAAATAAAACTTGTTTGCAGGTCTGCAAAGCTTACTTGTTTTGCTTCGGTTATCACGTCGCCTTTTTCGGAATTACCTATGAGAAAAGGCGAATTTTCGTCGTGTTTTTTTACGTTAGCCAAAACTTTGTCTCTTTCTGCGTTGGCGTAGCAATATTTGCACAGGTGAGCGCAACTGTTGTATGCGCCGATGTCGTTTCCGAGCAGACAGTCGCATATACCGCGCCTTTGGTTGCGCCTCTCGGGGACGTTAAGACGAATTCCTATTGCCTTTTCCAGCACTTCTTTGGTTTGACAGCCGGAAACGTCTATGCCGTATTGCTTTAAATGAGTTCCTTCGCAACAGGTGCGTATCTTTATATCGTTTTTTTCAGCTATATTAGCGGCGTATCTTCCGAATTCCTTTTGTTCGTCAATGCTCGGAGGATATATGCCCGGCGCGTTGCGTTTTACTTTGTCATACGTGTCCAAAAAACTTATTACGCATGAATTCGTGTAACCTTTTAATGCTGCGGCTATTTTTTCAAATTCTTGAACGTGGAGGTAAAGATCGAAGCCGTTTCCGTAAAACACGGGGTCGTATCGCCAGCCGATACCGTTAGTTCCGACCGATTTCGAAATTTGCTTGAAAGACTCTATCACCTTCGATTTATCCGGCACGTTCGGCTCAAGGTCTTTGCCGTACGGCGTTATCGTTACGAACCAAAACTGATTGAAAGCGCTCAGCTGATCGAGATACGGCAAAATAGGCGTCGGGTTTTTAGTGCAAAATGTAATACAGTCAACGACGCTCGGATCGAGCAAGTATTTAGTTACCTGTTGAGGGTTGTAAGGATTTCTTACGTAAACGAATTCCGCCTTTATGCGGTTGATGAGCCATTTTGAATAAAACGCTGGTATATCCGTCCTCATTCCCGTAGAAATTACCATAATATTCTACCTTAAACCCAGTTAAATCAATAAGCGCCCGCGAATATTCGCAGGCGCTTAGCTAACATAAAAATTTATTTGCAAATAAAGTTTATGAGCCTGCCGTTTATAACGATCGTTTTGACCACGGTCTTTCCTTCGAGCGCCTCTTTTATTTTTTCGTCGTTAAGCGCAACGGCTTTGATATCTTCCTCGCTCAAATCTTTAGCTATCGTTATCCTGCATTTCAGCTTGCTGTTTATCTGTACGGCATATTCTACTTCGTCTTTTACCAAGGCGCTCTCGTCTGCAACGGGATATTCCGAAAGGAATACCGACTTTTTGCTTCCTGCAAGCGACCATAATTCTTCGCAGAAGTGGGGAGCGAACGGAGCGAGCAACAATATCAAATTAGAAACGCACTGTTTAAAGAAGTTAACGTTCTTTTCGGAATCGTCTATCGCGTCGTACTTGTTCAGCGCGTTTACGTATTCCATAAGCCTTGCCACGGCGGTGTTGAAGGAGAACGCCTCCATATCTCTGTTCACGCAGTTAATAGCGTAGTTTTGCGCGTAATTCAACTCTTTTTCAGCCTTGCCGAACTCGGAGTTTTTCCCAGTGAGGGTGCGCGCTTTTTCAGCAAGTCTTTCAACCCTGTCAAGGAATTTGGAAACGGATTTTATTCCGTCGTCGCTCCATGGTCCGCCTTCCGTGTAATTAAAGCCGAACATAAGGTAAAGCCTGAATCCGTCCGAGCCGTAAGTCTCGATGTAAGCGTCGGGGGAAACGACGTTTCCTTTTGACTTGCTCATTCTGTTACCGTCGGGGCCTAAAATTACGCCTTGGTGGGTGAGTGAAGTAAACGGCTCGCCGAATTTAAGGTAGCCCATATCGCGCAACGCCTTGGTGATGAACCTTGCGTACAAAAGGTGCATGCAAGCATGTTCGGGACCGCCCACGTATTTATCGACGGGCAACATTTTGTTGATTATATCGGGATTGAATGGTTGATCCGGATTTTTTGAGTCGGGGTAGCGCAGGAAGTACCAACTTGAACATACAAAGGTGTCCAGAGTGTCGGGATCGCGCGTTGCGGCCTTGCCGCACTTCGGGCAAACCGTGTGCATAAATTCTTCGCTTTTTGCGAGAGGGGACTTTCCGTCCGGACGGAATTCAACGTTGTACGGCAGTTTTACGGGCAGGTCCTTATACGGAACGGGCACTTCGCCGCAATCTTCGCAGTAAATTATAGGGATAGGAGCACCCCAGTAGCGTTGGCGAGAAACGAGCCAGTCGCGAAGTCTGTAATTTACTCTGTGTTCTCCTCGACCGGTTTTGGCAAGGTCGTTCAAAATTGTTTTGCGCGCCTCGTCGCCGGTAAGTCCGTCGTAGCCCAAACTGTTAACGAGTATTCCGTCGTTACAGTAAGGCAAGGTTTCGTCGCCGTTTTTCGGTATTATTACCCTGTTTACGGGCAGGTCGTATTTTTGTGCGAAAAGGTAATCTCTTTCGTCATGCGCAGGCACGCCCATTACCGCGCCCGTACCATAAGAATACAGCACGTAGTCGGCGGCGTATATCGGCACCTTTTTGCCGTTTATTGGGTTTATGGCGTAATGGCCTATAAACACACCCGTCTTTTCGCGCGTGGTGGAAAGGCGGTCTATCTCGTTAGTTTTTGCGGTCATGGAAACGTATTCTTCAACAGCGGCTCTCTGCTCGGGCGAACACAATTTGGCAACGAGCGGATGTTCGGGCGCAAGCACCACGTAAGAAACGCCGAAAAGCGTATCCGCACGTGTGGTAAACACTTTAAATTTATCGCCGCTCTCGCAAGTGAATTCAATTTCTCCGCCTACGGATTTACCTATCCAGTTACGTTGCATTGCCTTCGTCTTTTCGGGCCAGTCAAGGTTGTCCAGTTCGCTTAAAAGTTCCTCGGCGTAAGCCGTTATCTTAAAGAACCACTGCGTAAGATTTTTCTTTACGATTTCCGTACCGCAGCGTTCGCATTTACCGTCTATGACCTGCTCGTTTGCGAGTACGGTATTGCAGCCGGAGCACCAGTTTACGGGAGCCTCTTTGCGGTAAGCAAGTCCGTTTTCGTAAAGTTTAAGGAATAACCATTGAGTCCACTTATAATAATCTTCCTCACAGGTCTTTATTTCCGCAGACCAATCGAACATTGCGCCCATTGCGCGCAACTGTTTTTCCATATTTTCTATATTTTTTTCGGTGGAATCCTTAGGATGAATGCCCGTTTTTATGGCGAAATTTTCTGCGGGAAGTCCGAATGCGTCAAATCCCATAGGCTGAAATACTTCGTAGCCTTTCATACGCTTAAAACGCGCGTAACTGTCCGTAGGCCCGTAATTAAACCAGTGACCTATATGCAACCTGTCACCCGAAGGATAAGAAAACATTTCAAGGCAATAGAATTTTTTGTCGGTATTCTTTTTGTTAAAGTAATTTAGCTTGGATTTTTCCCATTTTTCTTGCCATTTTTTTTCAACTGATTTCATGTCCATAAAAATGATGCCTCGTGCTTTTATATATTCAGTACTAAGTAATTATAACATAATTCCCGAAAAATATCTACTGTTTTTAAAGGTTTTTTCACGCAAGAGTTATGTAACGAAAAAAAATTTTGCCGAATACAAATAAGCATAGGAGATATTATGGCGGAAGTATTGAAAATAATAAAGGCGTACGACTTTTATTCCCCCATCGATACAGTGGAGAGAATATCCGGCGGAAATATTAACAAAACATACAAACTGACAACGTCAGACGGCGAAAAGTACATATTGCAAAAAATAAACACAAGCGTTTTCAAGGATCCCGACGCACTTATGGACAACGTGGTTGCCGTAACGACGCGCACAAATGCCATCAAAAAAGAAAAATCGCTTGACAAAACGGAGTTCCTTACTATAAAATTTACGGTAGACGGAAAAAGTTATTACAGTGGCCCAGAAGGTTGCTACAGAGTGTACGAATATATGCCTAATTCCGTAACGGGCACCGTCGCGCAAACGGCAAGCGCGGTCGAGGACGCGGGCAGAGCTTTCGGTTTGTTCGATAGAATTTTGAATTGCGGAGAGCCTCTTGCGTTGCATACGGTGATACGGGATTTTCACAACACGCCAAAACGTCTTGCAGACCTTTGTGAAATTTACAAAAAGGCCCCTGAATCGCGCAAAATCGGCGTAAAATCCACGTACGAATACCTCGTTGGACAAGGCGAATTTCTTCAAAAAAATTACGATTTTTTCTCCGGGATAGAACGGCGTGTAGTGCATAACGACGTAAAGTGGTCAAACGTTGCGTTTGACAGGAAAAGCGGGCGCGCCGTCGGCGTTCTGGACCTCGATACCGTTATGTACGGGTGCATTGCGGATGATTTCGGCGACGGAGTTCGCAGTTTTGCGGGACCGGAAAAGGAAGATGAAATTTCCATAGGCGCTATCGGTGTTGATATGGAAAAATACAAGGCGTTTTCTCGCGGCTTTATAGGAGAGCTGAAAGAAATTCTGACCGATGACGAGAAGGCGGCGTTTATTTGTTCGCCGATATGCATAGCTCTCGAGCTGGCGATGCGTTTTCTTTCGGATCATCTCGGCGGGGACGTCTACTTTCATACCGAGTACGAAGGTCAAAATCTTAACAGAGCAAAGTGTCAGGCAGCTCTCGGCAGAGATATGGAAGCAAGACTGCCAGATATGCAAAAGTGGCTTAAAACAGAGGTTTTTGATGGTTTTTAAGAATAATGACGAATTAAAAGAATATTTACTTCATCTCGATACAGTCAATGCAAAAGACTTTAACGAGAAAATACAGGCATCCGATAGATTTATATACGGAGTAAAGATACCGAGTCTCCGCGCGATGGCAAAAGCGTGCGCAAAGGAAGACGTTTACGCCTTTTTAAACGTTCTTTCGGACGATTCGTTTGAAGAAGTTATGCTTTTCGGAATGTCGATAGGCTATGCGAATATTCCTTTTGAGGAGAGGCTGCGTCTTATTGACGAATATTTGGAAAAAGCGAATAGTTGGGGACTTATAGACAGCGTCGTTTCAACGTATAAATTTATAGGCAAAGACAGAGAAAGGTTCCTGCCCGTCGTACAAAAATATTTGAGAAGCACCGAAGAATTCAAAGTGCGTTTTGCGCTCGTAGCGTTGCTTTGCTATTACGTTTCAGAGGAGTATCTTTCGTATATTTTTGATGTTTGCGACGCTGCCGATTGCTCCCCCTTTTACGTCTCAATGGCGGTTGCCTGGCTTGTTTCGGTATGCTTCGCAAAGTACCCCGTGCAGACGGAAAAGTACCTAAATCACACGAAATTAGATGATTTGACGTTCAACCGCACAGTGAGAAAAATTTTAGATTCTTACCGAGTGGACGAGCTTACGAAACAAAAAATAAAATTGATGAAAAGGAAAACCAATGGACGTTAACAAAAAAATTACCGCAGAGTTCAATTTGCGCCCCGATCATGCAACTAATATAATTAATTTGATTGACGAAGGCAATACCATACCTTTTATAGCGCGTTACCGCAAGGAAATGACCGGTCATTGCGACGATCAGGTTTTGAGAGAATTTTACGATAGACTCAAATACCTAAGGAACCTTGAAAACAGGAAGGAAGAAGTGTCCGCCGCGATTGCCGAGCAGGGCAAACTGACCGAAGAAATTATCGATATGCTTGCCGTGGCAGAGACGATTTCCGAAGTGGAAGATATATATCGCCCGTTCAAGCAAAAGCGCAAAACCCGCGCGACGGTAGCTATTGCAAAGGGTTTGGAACCGCTTGCCGATACGGTGTTTGCACAGATAGACGACGGCAGAACGCCGGAGGAGGCGGCTCTTCCTTACGTAAATAATGAGCTTGGCGTAAACGACGTGAACGAGGCCCTTCAAGGAGCTAAGGATATTATTGCCGAGCGCGTTTCCGACGATGCCGAAATTCGCAAAAAACTTAGGCGCATTTTCTTAAAAAACGCCTTTATCGCCACTAAACTTACAAATTCCGAGGGTGCGGACGCTAGCGTTTACGAGATGTACGCTGAATATTCCGAGGCGGTTTCGGAAATAAAAAGCCATAGGATTCTCGCGATAAACAGGGGCGAGGCAGAGGGCTATTTGAAAGTAAAAGTCTCTTTGGATAAGGAATTTGCCATCCGCGTTTGTTCGGTTGGCGTGGTAAAGGGTGAAAACGCGTATTCTTCACTTGTCGCCGAGGCGGTTGCAGACGGCTACGAGAGATTGATCTACCCCTCGATAGAGCGTGAAATACGAGGCTTTTTAACTGAAAAGGCATCTGAGCAGGGCATAAAGATGTTTGCGGAAAACCTTCGCCCGTTGCTCATGCAGCCGCCGCTTAAAGGGCGTGTTACGATGGGGCTCGACCCCGCTTACAGGACTGGTTGCAAGATAGCAGTCGTTGACGAAACGGGCAAAGTTCTCGATAAAACGGTAGTGTATCCCACGCCCCCGCAAAATAAGGTTGCCGAGGCTAAAAAAGTTTTACTTTCGCTTATTTCAAAACACGGGGTGGACGTGATCGCTATAGGCAACGGTACCGCGTCCAAGGAATCCGAGAAGTTCGTCGCCGAATTGATAAAAGAGGCTGACAGACCGGTTTCATACGCCGTGGTAAG
>CAJOMS010000011.1 GCA_905235795.1 uncultured Clostridia bacterium
ATGGAAGAAGCCGTTGCGAAAATGGACGAGCAGTCCACCAAATTCAGAAAGGGGCAGATAATAACCGCAACTATTTCTTCTGCTACGGACGAAGGCTTGGCGCTTTATATCAACAACACTAAAAAAGAAATCGTTCTCCCGAAAGAAGAGCTCGTAACCGAAAATTACAACAAAGACGATTACAAAGATAAGATCGGCGAAGAAATTCAGGTAATGATCGTCGGGCTTAATCCGGTAAAGCTCTCGCAGCTCGCTATCGAAAAGCTTAAGGAAGAAGAGGAGCTCGTTAAAAAGATTCAAGAAGGAGAAATGTTTAACGTTACCGTTGAAGGTAGCAATAAGGGAGGTCTTATCGGTAAGATAGGCAGCTACAGCGTATTTATTCCTTCTTCTCAAATCAGAATCGGCTTTGTTAAAGATCTCGATAAATACGTAGGTAAAACTTTAAGATGCAAGGCTGAGAAGGTTGAGACGGCTGAGAGAAGAAAACAGATAGTCGCTTCTCAAAGAGTTATTCTCGAGGCTGAAAAGGCTGAACGTGAAGCTACTCGCGCCGCAAAGGAAGAAGCTTTCTTCTCCGCTATTTCCGTTGGTGATATTATTAAAGGTACCGTCGTTCGCTTTGCTCAATTCGGCGCTTTCGTCGATGTAAGCGGGTTCGATTGCCTTGCTCATATTTCCGATCTTTCCTGGACGAACATAAAGAACTGCAACGAAGTTCTTGAACTCAATAAAGAATATGAATTTAAGATTTTGTCCATCGATACCGAAAAGAAAAAGGTATCTCTCGGATATAAACAGTTGCAGCCGAAGCCTTGGGAACTCGTCGGTGAAAAGTATTCTATCGGCGACGTAGTAAAGGGCAAGATCGTAAGGATAACTAAGTTCGGTGCGTTCGTCGAACTCGAAAAGGGCGTTGACGGTTTGGTTCACGTTTCTCAGATTTCTCACGAATGGCTTGAAGATCCTACCACCGCTGTAACCGTAGGTCAGGAAGTTGACGTTAAGATTATGAATATAGATTTGGAAAACGAGAAGATTACGCTTTCCATGAAGGCTTTGCAGCCCGTTCCTGAAGGACTTGAAAGACCTGCCAAAAAAGAAAAGGCAAATGCTGAAGGCGGAGAAAAGCCCGTTAAGGAAAGAAAACCCAGAAGACAACAACCTGCCGAAGATGAGGAAATGAGAGAATGGAATGAAGACGCCGAAGGCGGCGCTTCTATAGCCGAATTGCTCGGTGAAAACAACTAATCATCACTTTATCGGTAATATAAAGGCAATCATATTTAAGATTGCCTTTATTTTTTTAATTTGATATGGCTTGGAAAGAAATAAAGAAAGAAAATGAATTAAGCGAAATACTTGACTTATTTGAAGGCGGAGCAAAACTTATCGGCTTAAGTTATACGGCGTGCAACGAAAGCTCCGAGGTAAACGACGTGCGTGAGGCAATTTTCAATTTTGTCGGAACAAAGCGTTTCAGATTGAAATTTTCTCAGATAGATTGTGTGCACGTTGCGCCCATAACTACGGGCAATATTTGCGTTACGGATATTGCGATCGGTCGAATGGGAAACGTCTTTTTTTGGGCTGACGACGTGTATTTCGATATCACTTCGCCGGATACTTCGGTTACTTACGCGATTTCGAGAGCCTTGTATCTCGATACTTAAAATTCCTTATAACATATGGTATTTTAATTCAATTTATGTCTGATATAGGAGTAATATGTACGTATTGACACTCAAAAAGAACGAAGAAAAAAGAATAGTTGCCGGTCATCCTTGGGTATATGCGAACGAAGTGCTTAAAATAGAGGGGAAGGATGTGCAGGGCAGCATCGCAAAAGTTTGCGCCTTCGACGGACGATTTATCGGCTACGGATACATAAATCACCTTTCGAAAATTATTGTGAGGATTCTGTCGTATCGTGACGAAGTGATAGACGAGGCGTTTTTTTACGACCGCATCTTCGCCGCAAATAAAATGAGGACGGAGCTTGGCTATGACGATAACTACAGAGTAGTATTCGGTGAAAACGACTTATTGCCTGGGCTCGTAGTGGATAAATACGGCGATTATCTTTCCGTACAGTTTTTGACTTTGGGTATGGAAGTCCGTAAAAAAATGATCGTCGATATTCTCGTGAAGATATTTGCGCCAAAGGGCATATACGAGAGAAGCGACTCTCCAGTAAGGGAAAAAGAGGGGTTGCCTCTCTTTAAAGGACCTATTTACGGCGATTTCGATCCTGTCGTTACTATAGAAGAAAACGGTATAAAAATGCTTGTTGATTTGGAAAACGGTCAAAAAACGGGCTATTTTCTCGATCAAAAGGAAAATAGGGCGAATCTTGCCGAATACGTGAAAGGCAAGACCGTTCTCGATTGTTTTTCTAACGTGGGCGGGTTTGCGCTAAATGCCGCAAAAAACGGTGCTTCATCGGTTTTAGCAGTCGATATAAGTCAAATTGCGGTTGATTCCATCGCCGAAAATGCAAAATTAAACGGATTTGAAAACGTAATTCAAACGTGCTGTGCCGACGTTTTTGAAAAATTGAGAGATTTCAGACACGAAGGGCGAAAGTTTGACGTCGTCGTTTTAGATCCTCCCGCATTCACAAAAAGTAAAGATACAGTAAAAGAAGGGTATAAAGGATATAAAGATATAAATATTCAAGCATTAAAGATAGTCAATAAGGGCGGCTTTTTGATTACGTGCAGTTGCTCGCAGCACCTTACTATCAACATGTTTTTGGATATGATAAAGGAAAGCGTGGCTCAGTCCGGCGTCAGGGCAAAAATGATAGAGTTCAGAACTCAGTCGCGCGATCACGGTACACTTGTCGGTCTTGATGAAGGGCTGTATTTAAAAGTTGCGGTATTGTACGTTTTGTAAAGGGATATGAAAAAATTATTTAGATATTTTGTTGTTGTCGTTATAGTCGTTGCCGTTGCCGTATTCGTCATTACGCGCTTGCCAAAAAATAATAACTCCGCCGGGACGAAAAACTCGCAGACGAGCGAAAATAATTACGTCGTTTCAACGGAAGGCGACGGGAGTTTGAATATTTACTTTTTAAACGTTGGGCAAGGGGATTGTTCTATAATCGTCTTTCCCGACAATAAGACCATGATCATAGATTCCGGCAATAATTATTCTTCCAACGAGAAAAAGATCAGCGAATTTACCAATAAGTTAAACATTGATACGTTCGATTATTTGTTGCTTACGCACGCGGACGCCGACCACGTTGGCTGTATGGATTACGTTCTTGAAAATTATATAGTTAAGCACGTTTTCCGCCCGAACGTTTTATCTACGTATAAGGACGCCAAAAATTTAAAGGAAGGAATAAACGTAGGATTTACGGACAAAGAGGGCGGAAAGACGTCGGGATCTCTAACTTACTATCAATTTCTTTTCGCGTTGCAGAACGAAGAGGACTGTGTAGATGAAATTTTCAATAAAGACAGCGACTTTTCGGGTGCATATTCAGACGGGGAAAAAGTTTTTGAATATAAATTTGATTTTCTTACGCCAACGGCTTATCCTACGGCGGTTAAATTTACCAATGCAAACGACTATTCGCCTATCTGCACGCTTACGTATAACGGCGTAACGGTATTATTTACGGGTGACGCCGAGGCTGCAATGGAAAATCAATTTTTGTCTTACTATTCTACATATCCCGATTGCGACGTGTTAAAAGTCGGTCACCACGGATCGGAATCGTCTTCATCTCAAGCATTTTTAAATGCCGTAAAGCCTGAATTCGCCGTTATACAATGCGCGGTTGAAAATTCTTACAAGCACCCGAGACAATTGATTTTAGATAGGTTGAGGGCGATGAATACAACCGTGTTCAGAAACGATAATAACGGCGATATCACTTTTGCGGTGACGTGTTCGGAGGGGTATGCCGTAACCGCGGATAAATTTCTATGCGCAGTTCCCGATCTTTCTAAAAATTATATAGGCGGAGACGCCGTTTAAATTCAACTTATAAAAATAAAATTTTTTTAAAGAACCTCCACCCGATTTCGGGTGGAGGTTCTTTGATTGTTAGTTTATTGTTTTGTCTTTGCCAAGGTTTTTAAGCGTAATTCTTTATTTAAAATACGTTTTCTCAGTCTTATGCTTTTCGGCGTGCACTCGACGAGTTCGTCGTCCGCAATAAATTCAAGGCATTGTTCCAAGCTTAAAACGGTCGGAGTGGTCAATTTTAAAGCGTCTTCACTTCCTGCCGCGCGGTTGTTTGTCAATTGTTTTTTCTTGCAAACGTTTACGCAAAGGTCTTCTTCTCTCGAATTTTCGCCAACGACCATTCCTTCATACACTTCCACGCCGGGGCCTATGAACAGGCGAGAACGCTCCTGCGCATTAAACAGCCCGTAGGCGGTAGTCGTGCCGGATTCGTGTACGACGACCGATCCGTGAGTTCTTTCGTTTACGTCGCCTTTATACGGTTCGTAACCGTTGAAAACGTGGCTCATAACGCCAAAGCCTTTAGTATCTGTAAGCATTTCGCTGCGATAGCCGAAAAGGCAGCGGGCGGGGATGTTGAATTCAAGTCTCGTTCCGCCGCGGTCGTCGCTCGTCATAGATATCAAGTCGCCCTTTCTCGCGCCCAATTTGTTCATTATAGCGCCAACGTATTCGTCGGGAACGTCCACCACGAGAAGTTCCATAGGCTCGTATGTTTTGCCGTCTATTTCCTTAAATATAACTTTGGGGCGAGAAACTTGGAACTCGTATTCTTCACGGCGCATATTTTCTATAAGAATAGAGAGGTGTAACTCTCCGCGGCCGTAAACCTTAAAGCAATCCGCAGAATCCGTTTCTTCAACGCGCATACTAACGTTTGTTTGCACTTCTTTAAACAGGCGCGCGCGCAGATGTCTGCTCGTAACGTACTTACCTTCCTTTCCGGCAAAGGGGCTGTTGTTTACCATAAACAACATGCTCATCGTCGGCTCGTCTATCTTGACGAAGGGGAGAGGTTCTATTTTTTCGGGATCGCAAATCGTTTCGCCTATGTTTATTTCTCCGACGCCGTTTATTGCAACTATATCGCCGACTTCGCCGCTTTCTACTTCAACGCGCTTTAACCCTTCAAATTGATACAATCTTGTGATCTTGCATTGAGTGGTGGTTCCGTCCGTATGGCAAACGGTTGCTTGTTGGCCGAGTTTGATTTTTCCTCTGACAATTTTGCCTATGCCTATGCGGCCGACGTATTCGTCGTAATCGACGTTGCAGATTATCGTTTGCAGACCTCCGTCGATTTCGCCCGTCGGAGCGGGTACCTGCTCGATAATCGCGTCCAGAAGGGGAGACATATCTTTGCCTTCAACGTTTATATCGTCGGTTGCCCAACCGAGTTTGGAGCTTGCAAAAACGGTTTTAAAATCTATTTGATCGTCGTTTGCGCCCAACTCGAAAAACAGCTCGAGAATCTGATCCATAACCTGCTTGACGTTTCCGCCTTTATCGATTTTATTTATGCAAACAACAGGCTTTTTGTTTAAACTTAACGCTTTTTTAAGAACGTAGCGTGTTTGCGGCATACATCCTTCAACGGCATCAACCAAAAGAATAACACCGTCCACCATCGATAAAATACGTTCTACCTCGCCGCCGAAGTCTGCGTGCCCCGGGGTATCGATAATATTTATCTTTGTGCCTTTATAGTGCACGGCGGTATTTTTTGCGAGAATGGTAATACCTCTTTCTCTTTCGAGGTCGTTGCTGTCCATAACTCTTTCCGCAACGACTTCGTTGGTTCTGAAAACGCCGTTTTGTTTGAGTAACTGATCTACGAGCGTAGTTTTTCCATGGTCAACGTGTGCAATAATGGCAATATTTCTTACATCTTCGCGTACAAACATAAATTACCTCTTTCAAACCTTTAAAGTATATACTTTTATTAAAAAATAGTCAATCGATTTTTACCGTTATTTGAGCAACGTGGGGTATTTTTTGCGATTTTTCTTGACAGGAGTATTAAAAAAAAGTATAATTGTCCAAGAACTGCAAATCATATGCCTACTTTTGCTTAAAATTTTAATTATGCGAGATATAAAATGAAAGAAAAAGCTTTAAGCTATCTTGAAAAAAATTATTTAAAACACGTCTGCGCGATAGAGTGTTTGAAACTTGATAAAATCAAATTTTTTTACGTCGAGGACGACGGAGTAGTCTTTTTGGACGAGAGTAACGACATATATTCCATCGCTACAGATTCGCCCGACGTCTGTCTGCGCGCAACGCAATGCCTTTCCGACGTGGAACTTTTGTTTTGCCACAATGGTTACGAGAAGGAAATTTTATCCGAGCGTTTCGGATTAAAAGGTAATAATCAATGCTATCAAATCGTTTGGCAGGGAGGGAAGCTTACGCTTAACGGAACGTGCGATATAAAAAGACTTGAACCTTCGGAAGAAAATGTTGAATTCGTCTTTAACCACTATACGCTCGCTTATAATATAGAACACATAAGGTATATGATGCAAAATATCGGAATCTTCGGCGCCTATTATAAAGGGGAGCTTGCGGGGTTCATAGGTATTCACGACGAGCACTCCATCGGACTGTTGGAAGTTATGCCCGAATACAGAAGGCTGGGGATAGGTACCGAGCTTGTCAAATTTTTAGTAAATAAGAATATAGACGACGGGATAACTCCGTTTGAGCATATTATTTACACTAACGAAAAATCGATTGCAATGCATAAGAAACTCGGTTTTACTTTCAGCGATTCGTTTGTTTATTGGCTTTACTGAAAAATTTAATTTTATTCCGCCACGGCTCAGCCGTGGCTTTTTGTTTTAAGAAGGGACTGTCGTTTAACACGACGGTTCCGTAAATTTTTTGTAATAAAAAACGCTTGTCCTAAATATATTTAAACCATAACGGAGGACAAGTTCGATGTTTGATTTTTTCCCCGAAAAAATTCGTGCGGCTCTCGGTTCCGTTGCGAGCAGATACGTCTATGAAATTCGCTTGCGTGCAGATCAGCCGATAGTGCTAAATTACGATTCTCGTAAAGTTTTTCTCGGAATAAACGGAATAACCGACGACCGAGCGAAAGCGTTGACCATATCTTCCGAGGACGTTAAAAACATGTTGCCCGTTCTGTGCGAAAGGTCTGTTTACGCTTATGCCGACAAAATTAAAAACGGATATATAACGTTAAAAAACGGCGTAAGAATCGGGCTTTGCGGCGAATGCGTTATAGAAAACGGTCAAATTATAAATTTAATAAACGTATCGTCGTTAAACGTGAGGATACCGCACCGAGTTGACGCCGACGTCGCTTCGGTCTTGGAGAAATTTAAAAACGAGACGGTAAGCGTTTTAGCGGTTTCTCCGCCCGGGGCGGGCAAAACCACGTATATAAGGACTCTTGCGGAAAAGTTATCCGAGAAATACCGTTACGACATTTTAATTTGCGACGAAAGAAATGAAATATTTCCACAGATGAAGAACGTAAGTTGCGTCGACTGCATTACCTATTCTCCTAAACGGTTTGCGTTTGAAAACGGAATAAGGGCGATGTCTCCGCAAATTATCGTTACGGATGAGATAGTGGGGGAAGCTGACGCGGAGGCTGTATATAATGCGGTTCACGGCGGGGTGAGCGTAATTGCAACCGTGCACGGCAGAGACCTTTCGGAAGTTTTCGAGGTTGAAAAATTTAAGATGTTAAAAGGTGTTTTCGATTATTTTGTCACGATAGACGAAAGTAACGGAAAGGGGACTGTAAAATCTGTAATAACTAAAAAAGAGGCGGCAAAGCTATGAGTTTAAAACTTATAGGCGGTTTGATTTTGACGTTGTTATGTACCTTTTTAGGAACTAATTACTCAAAAAAATATTGCGGAAAGCGCGATTTCTTTTCCGAAGCGGTAAGTTTCGGCGTCCATTTAAAGAGAGAAATTTCCTTTACTTCCGCATCTATAGAAAAAATTTGCGAGTCGTTTAAAACGGAAAACGAAGAATTTAAAAAGTTACTCAACTCCGTGACGCCGTTCGAAAAGGGAATAGGCGAACTCTATCTTCCCGCTTTTATTTTGCCGGACGAGGAGAGATGCATCAAAGATTATTTTTCTAAATTCGGCAAAAGCAGCAGAATCAACGAGGCGGAACTTGCTGAAATGTTCGTAAAAGAAATGGAAGGGTATCGAGAAGCTGAAAAAATAAAATGCGCAAAAATCGTTGGAACATCTACGAAATTCGGCTTTTTTATCGGTGCGGTAATAATGGTAATAATCTGGTGAGTGTATGGATATAAGCATAATCTTCAAAATCGCGGCTATAGGCATATTGATAACCGTGATATGTCAGGTCTTGAAAAAATCGGACAGGGACGATATAGCTACTTTGGTCGCTCTCGCCGGTTTGATAATAGTTCTTTCTTTCGTCGTGGATATGGTCAGCGAACTTTTTGAAAGTTTAAAAGATATATTTAATTTGTATAGTTGATATGGTTATCATTAAAATCGTTATAATTGCGCTGATTTGCGCAATTATGACGTTATATCTTAAAAAATACGCGCCCGATATAGCAGTTTTGGTTTCTATTGCGGGCGGTATAATGATCATATTTTTGACGGTGGATCAGATATTCGGACTCACTGAGCAGCTCAACGAATTTTTTGCGGCGTCTCAAGTGGATTCCGATCTGTTAAAGATAATAATAAAGGTCACTATTTTAGCTTATATCGTTGAATTCGCCGCGGGCGCAGTGAGAGATTTGGGAGAAAACAGCCTTGCGGAAAAGGTTTTATTATCAGGTAAAATCGCGATTCTTGCTTTATCGTTTCCCATAATAACGTCGCTCATCGGCTTGATCGCCGAAGTGATAAACGGTTGATTATGAAAAAACTTGCTTTAATTACTATAACCCTCATTTTTATTTATTGTATTATACCCGAAACGGCTTTTGCCGAAGAATCCGATTTTAACGCTATAATCTCTACTCTAATTGACGCATTAGATGGTGACGAGCTCAACAAATCTTTGGATGAAATATGGTCGCAAAACGACCTTGAGGGGGAAACTTTTAAAGAGCGGTTGCTTTCCATTATAAACGGAGATCTTTCGTCCGATTACGGCAGCATCCTTTCAATGATACTCGGAACGGTTTTTACGGGAATAAAAAAACTGATACCTACCTTGCTGATAGTTTGCGCCATCGCGTTACTTTATTCGTTCGTAAAGACTCTCAATCCCGATTTTTTGTCCGAAAGCACTGATAAAATACTTTATTTTACTTGCTACGCCGCAATAATCGGGCTTTTGATTTATAAAACTTTCGATATTGCTAACGGCTGTTTTAACGCCATGAAAACTTACGCGTCGCAAATGGACGTCGTTTTTCCGCTTATTTTAACGGTAATGTCCGCAACGGGCGGAACGGCAACGGCTTCGGTTTATCAGCCGGCAGTCGCTTTTTTGAGTACTGGTATAACCAATATAATAACTTCCGTTGTAATGCCGTTAATATACTTTTTGCTGTTGTTTATTTCCGTTTCGGGACTTTCTCAGTCTATAAAAGCGGGAAAGTTTACAGGATTTATTTCTTCGGTAATTAAATGGATTTTAGGAATCTGTTTGACGGTTTTTACGATGTTTATATCCGTACAGGGGCTTGCCGCCGGAGCGTTTGACGGAGTTACTTTACGCGTTACAAAATACGCTATAGGTAACTCCGTGCCCATAGTTGGGGGATTTTTAAAGGATGGTGCGGAACTGTTTATCGCCTCGGGAGTATTGATAAAGAACGCGCTCGGCTTGTGCGGATTGATACTTATAATAAGCGTGTTCGTACCGCCGCTTATACAGCTCATTTCTTTTTCGTTGTTTTTAAAATTAGCTGCTGGGGTGATAGAACCGTTTGCGGATTCAAGAATGTCGGAATATATGTATTCGCTTGCAAAAAACTTAAATTACGTGCTCGCGTCGTTGCTTGTTGTTGGGTTTATGTACGTTATTACAGTCGTCTTAGTATTGTATTCCGGGGGATATTTTATATGACGAATTGGCTTATGGCTCTTACGGGCGTTATTATCGTCACGGCGTGCGCCGAAACTTTGCTCCCTTCCGGCAAAATAAAAAACGCTTGCAAAACGGTATTTGCTCTTGTTTGTCTTGCGGTATTTATAACGCCAATAGCGTATTTAAAAGACTATGATTTCGATTTTTCATCCGCGACGAGCGTAGCGGTTGACAAAGATTACGTAGAATACACCGCCGAATATTTTAAAAAGCTCTATTCCGACGAAATAATAAAATTACTCGAAAAAGAAGGGGTAGAAGTCGAATGGTGCGAGGTGGAAGGCGATCTTGAAAACGGAAATTTCCTCTTGAAAAAAATTTTTGTTAAGCTGAAAAATTCTGTAATAACCGAGGGGGACGAGCATATAATAAGTATTGAAGAAGTAACCGACCTTCTTTCCGCAAGTCTTTCCGTCACGGAGGATGCTATCGTTATCTATGGATACTAAAAAACCCGGTTTAATAGATAGAATAAAGAAAATTAAGGGGTTGGAATATATCGTAATAGGAATAATAGCAATTCTGATAGTCGTTATTATTCTAAGCGACAATCTGTTCGAATCCAAAAGCAAGAGTAAAAGCGGTGACGGCGTTACGGAATACGTTTCTTCATTGGAAAGTCGACTTGCCACGACTCTTTCGGGGGTAAAGGGCGCAGGGAAGGTCAGCGTTGCCATTTCTGTTGCCGGGGGCAATAAAACTATAATAGCTACGGACGTTACCACCACCAAAAACGGAACGGAATTGCAAACGACCGAGAGCGCCGTACTCGTCGGAGGAAAAGTAGTCGTGCTCGGCGAAACTTATCCCGAGATAACGGGCGTAGTCATTGTGGCAAGCGGCGCTTCGGATCCCGTGGTAAAAATGAACTTGCTTAGCGCTGCGGAAACGTTCCTTTCCGTGGATTCCGCCAAGGTAAAGATATTTACCGGCAAGTGATGAAAATTTCAATAAAATAAAATTTGCGATAATCGCATTAAAAACGGAGGTTTACTATGTCAAAAAAGAAAAAGATCATCATTTTATCCTGCATGATAGCGTTATTAGCCGTAACGGCAGTATTTAATTTCTTGCTATCTAAACCAAAAACGGAAAACGTGGTTGCTGCAGCAAACTACTTTACGCAATTCAGAACGGAAAGATCGTCTTCCCGCAACGAGCAGATGTTACAGCTTGACGCTATCATCACGGACGCTACGGCCGGCAGCGAGGAACTCAGCGAGGCGCTTTCCATGAAGTTGCAATTAGCTACTATTATGGAACAGGAACTTTTGCTTGAAAATCTCATTAAAGCAAGGGGATACGAGGACGCCGTCGTAACCATAGGGACAACGTCGGGCAATATCAACGTGATCGTTAAGGACGTAGATTTTACTCAGGATGATGCCATCGCCATATACACTATCTTGAAAGACGAGGCGTCGGCTACTCCCGAAAACGTAAAAATCATCCCTGTTTCTTAAAAATTTCAAAAAAATTGCGCAAACGGCTTTTTTAAATTAAAAAAGTGTGTTATAATATAAACAGTAAACAGTTGCGGAGGATTTCGTATGGCAGAACCAAAGAAAATTTCCACTAATGAAAGCAAGGGCAAAACGTTCTATAATGCCGGCATAGTCAAGGGCATCGTATCTCTTGCCGTTTCGGAAGTCGCGGGCGTCGCCATTTCACCTAAGGGCAAAAAGTCCAATAAACTTTCCGATGCGATAAAACTTAAATTCGGCGACAACGGAATTTGCGTAGACGTTTTCGTAAACGTTTATACGGGTTATACCGTTCCGGACGTAGCTTTTAATATACAGCAAAACATAAAGCAAAGCGTGGAGTCTATGTCTGAATATAAAATTTCAGAGGTCAACGTTCATATCGCAGGCGTTATTATTGCCGATGACGAAGTTGTGGAATGATTTTTTGAGGAACTTACATGAGAAGAGATGCGAGAGAAGCCGTTTACAGAATGATCTATTCTTACTTGCTTACGGGCGAAGTGGACGGAGAGTTGAAAAATTATTATTACTTTGAACACAAGCTGAACGGAAAGGATGTCGAATTTGCCGACACCCTTTTGTCTGCTGTTTTGGAAAACGAAGATAAAATTTTAAAAAAGATAGAGGGATTGCCGAAGGGATATTCGCTTGACAGGATAAATCAACTTGACAAAGCCGCTATTTTAATTGCCGCTACCGAGATAGACAACTTCCCCGATATTGACGATATCGTCTCTATAGACGAAGCTACTCGTCTTACTGAAAAATACTCTACAGAGAACAGCCCCGCTTTTGTCAACGGCATACTTGCGGGCTATATGAGGTTAAACGATGAGCGCTGAAATTATTGACGGAAAAGCTCTTGCGTGTTCTATGCGCAAAGAAATTGCGGAAGAAATCAAAAAACTTTCTCTTCAGCCCGGTCTTGCGGTGGTAATGGTAGGGGACGATCCATCTTCGGCAATATACGTGCGAAACAAAGAAAAGGCTTGCGAAGAAGTAGGCATTAAGTCCTATACATATAAATTGCCCGAAAATACGCCGCAGAGCGAGGTCGAAGATTTGGTCAAAAAGCTCGTAAACGACGCGGGTATAAACGGAATTTTAGTGCAGTTGCCGCTGCCTAAACACCTTGACGTAGAAAAAATCCTCTCTCTCATCCCGCCCGAAAAGGACGTTGACGGATTTTCCGCGCAAAACGTGGGGAAAATGTTCCTTGGCGAACAGAGTTTGTACGCTTGTACGCCTCACGGAATAATTAAATTGATAAAATACGCCGGAGTCGATATTGCGGGCAAACACGCCGTTGTCGTGGGCAGAAGTAATATCGTCGGCAAACCTGTTGCCGCGCTTTTGCTCGCCGAAAACGCAACCGTTACGATTTGCCACAGCAAAACGCAAAATTTAAAGGAAATTACGTCGCAAGCGGATATTTTGGTGGTTGCGATAGGTAAACCGCATTTTATTACGGCGGATATGATCAAAGAGGGAGCTACGGTTATCGACGTCGGCACTAACCGTGTTGACGGCAAGTTGCTCGGAGACGTCGATTTTGAAAATGCAAAAGAAGTTGCCGGAAACATCACGCCCGTGCCCGGCGGCGTAGGTCCCATGACGATAACGATGTTGATGTACAATACTCTAACTGCGTGCAAGAGGGCAAATGGATAAATCGGAATTTAAAAATTTGCAGGAAGGCTATCTTCACAAGTTTAACGAATATGCCCAAAAGAGATTTTCGGGAAATTTTAATACCGAAGAAACTCTTTTACAATCGATGAAATACAGTTTTTTTGTCGGTGGAAAAAGGCTTCGCCCGACCATGATGCTCGCCGCCGCCAATCTTTACGGTGTCACGGACGACAGGGTGTTGCCTTTCGCGTTTGCGCTTGAATGTATACACACGTATTCCCTGATACACGACGATCTTCCCGCTATGGATAACGACGATTACAGGCGCGGTAATTTAACCAATCATAAAGTGTTCGGCGAGGCCGTCGCAATTTTGGCGGGCGACGCGCTTTTGAATTTTGCATTTTCCGTAATAGCTCAAGAGTGTGTAAATTTTCCGGATCCTACCACGTGCGAGTGCTTTAAGGCCCTTGCCGATTTCGCGGGTTTCGAGGGGATGATCGGTGGGCAGTCAGCTGACGTTTTTACTGAAAAAAATAATGTAAAAGATGAAAATATACTTGTATATATCGAAGAAAATAAAACGGCGAAACTTCTCACTCTGCCGTTTTTGATACCGTGTATACTCGCCGGTGCGGACAAGGAACGCGCTTTGAATATCGGCAAAAAGATAGGCGTTCAATTTCAGATAGTTGACGATGTTTTAGACGTGGAAAGTTCGCTTTCCGTTTTGGGAAAGTCCGTAGGAAAGGATGCCGCAGAAGGGAAATTGACTTACGTAACGCTTTACGGACTCGACGCTGCGAAGGCGAGAGTAAGCGAATTGTACGAAGAATGTCTGGCAATACTTTCGGAGATGCCCGGCAACGATTATTTTAAATATCTTTGCATAGAGTTAAAAGAAAGGGTTTTTTAAAACAAAAACCCTGTTTTTATAAGTATGAGAATAGACGTATATTTAACGCAAACAGGTCACTTTGAATCGCGAAACAAGGCGAAAGAGGCGGTTGAAAGAGGGGAAGTTTTCGTAAACGGTAAAATCGTAAAACCGTCTTACGAGTTCACCGAAGGCGATGTGGTTACTTTTTCCGAGGCGAATCAATTCGTTTCAAACGGGGCGTTTAAACTTGAAAAGGCGTTTAACGACTTTGATTTTGACGTAAAAGGGAAAACAGTTGCCGATATAGGGGCTTCTACCGGTGGATTTACGCAAAGTTTGCTTATGCACGGCGCCGCTAAGGTATTTGCAATCGACGTGGGAGAAAGTCTTTTGCATCCTTCTTTGAAAAACGACGAGAGGGTAGTTCCAATCGAAAATTTCAACGCTCGCTTTCTCGACGCAGAAACGTTGGGAGGACAGGTGGACGCCGTCGTTTCAGACGTCAGTTTTATCTCTTTAACTTATATTCTCGGCAATATTTCTTCCGTTTTGAAGGACGAAGGCAAGGCGGTCGTTTTAATTAAGCCGCAATTTGAATGCGGCAAAGATTTTTTATCCAAAAACGGAATCGTTACGGACAAAAAAGCCCGCCATAACGCTTGTATAAAAGTTATCGATTGCGCCCGCGAGTTCGGGCTGTTTGCCGAGGGGTTTTCTCACGCTCCCATCAAAGAGGGTAAAAATATTGAATATCTTCTTTATTTATCAAAAAAATGCGATAACGTCGTAACGATTGACGATGTTTTGCACTCTGTATAAAATTAAGATTTATATAAAATTTTTGAATAAATTTTTTTAAAAACTTGCAATAAATTAATATTTGTTATATAATGTATAAGTTAAGACGGAGGTATTTCTTGGTAGGAATTTACGCTAACACCGATAAGCCAAACGCGGTATCTATTGCAAACGAGTTACGCAGAACTCTTTCGGACAGAGGGGTGGCGAATATCTTTTTGGAAAGAGGTTTTAGTCAATGCCCGGATCTGATCGTGGTCGTCGGCGGTGACGGTACGGTTCTCGAAGTAGTGCAAAAAGCTGCCGAAACCGGTGTGCCGATTCTTGCGGTAAATGCCGGCAACGTAGGTTTTTTGACCGAATTCGAGGCAGAAGATTTTGATACTTGCGTAGAAATTATCTGCGGTGAGGATTATGATTGTTACGATCGCAAAATGTTGTCCTGCAGTATCGTTGAAGAAGAATTTTACGCCTTTAACGAGGTTAGTATTCACCGGATGAATACCGAAAACGACGTTAAATGTACTTTGTCGGTCTCTTTGAAAATAGATGGGGAATTTGTTGAGAGCTTTCGTTCCGACGGGTTGATTATAGCTACACCGGCGGGTTCAACCGCATACTCTCTCTCTGCAGGCGGCGCCATTTTGGCACCCGACCTCAAGGCTTTGATCGCTACGCCTTTGTGCGCCCACACGCTCACCAGTAAACCCATAGTTTTTTCAGAGGATTCAATTGCGGAAATTACGGTTTCCGGCAGTGTTAAAGGCGGCGTTTTTTGCGACGGAAAATTTAAAACTTCGCTTTCGGACAAAGACGTGCTTACCGTTAAAACTTCCGATCTTAAAGCAAAATTTATAAAGGGGAAACGTACTTTTTACGATACGCTTTTCAAGAAACTTACCTCTTGGGGCGTAAACAGGTGACGAAATGGAAAAAAACAGCAGACAGGAAAAAATATTAGAACTTATCAACGCTTATGAAATCGATACTCAGAGCGAACTTGCCCAAAGGCTTAACGAATATAACTTTAAAGTAACTCAGGCAACCGTTTCAAGAGATATTAAAGAACTTAATCTTATAAAAGTTTCCGGCAAAGTAAAAAAATACAAATATTCGGCAATTCAGCAAAACGAACAGAGAGATATGTACAAGATGTTCAATCTGTTCAAAGTTTCGGTAGTATCGGTCGAGACGGCTCAAAATATAGTAGTCGTAAAGACGCTTTTGGGCAACGGCCTTGCCGCAGGTACCGCAATAGATAAAATGAAGATTCCCGAAGTCGTAGGTTGCGTAGGCGGGGACGATACGATTATAATCGTTACAAAAAATAATGAGGACGCTTTGATAGTAGAGCAAAAATTAAGAGAACAACTGTAATTTCTTCGTGTTATGCTTGCAAAATTAGAATTAAGCAACATTGCGCTTATCGATCACGCCGAAATCGATTTTACGGAAGGAGTAAATATTCTTTCCGGTGAAACGGGTTCCGGTAAATCCGTTATTTTGGATTCGATAAATTTTGTTTTGGGTGCCAAGGCCGATAAATCCATGATCCGCTACGGAACGGATGAATGTTCGGCCTCGGTAACTTTCGTTTTACCTCAAAATCATTCCGTACGTAAAATTCTCGAAGAATTAGAAATAGACGACGATACGCTCATAATTTACCGTAAATATAACAAAGACGGCAGAGGGAGCATCAAGGTAAACGGTCTTTCGGTAACGGCAAATATGCTTAAACAAATAACCTCGCATCTCGTTGACGTGCATGGGCAAAGCGAGCATTTTTCTCTTTTGAAAGAAGAAGAACAACTTTCCGTTCTCGATAATTACCGCAGCGAGGTCATCTCTTCTATAAAAGAAAATCTTGCGCCCGTAATTGCTGAATATAATGCGGTAAATTCAAATCTCAGATCGATGGGCGGAAGCGAGAGCGAACGCGCCATCCGTTTAGATATTTTGAAGTATCAAATTTCCGAAATAGAGTCCGCCGAACTGTACGAGGGCGAAGAAGATGAGATAATTCAAAAAAGACAGTTGATAGCCAACGCCGAAAAGATAGGCAACGCGCTTAATTCAGCGTACGCGGCGCTTTCGGAGGACAACGGCGCTATTGATGGATTGAGGTCGTCTCAACATTCAATGAGTCAAATCTCGTCTTTGGATGCGGAATACGGCAATATTGCGTCGAGATTGGACAGTTCGGTTATCGAACTCGAAGACGTTTCGGAATGTATAAAAGAGTTGATAGACTCTTTCGAATTCGATCCGAACGAGGCTGAAAGAATAGAACAGCGTTACGAAACGATTAAAACCTTAAAAAAGAAATACGGCTCGTCGATTCCGGAAATTTTATCTTTTTTGGATAAAGCAATAGAGGAATACGACAGATTGACTAATTTCGACAAGCTCGGCGAACAGCTAATTAACGAAAAAAATAAGTATAAGAAAAAGATATACGGTTTAATTAAGCAATTGCACGATGAGAGAGTTGCGGCGGCAAAGGAGTTTTCACACAACGTGGAGGCAGAGCTTAAGGAACTCGGCATGGGCAAGGCGAAATTTGAAATAGAATTCGACGAATTTCCGACGTTTGAGGATCTTGGCGAAAGTTTTAACGAAAACGGCTTGGATTCCGTGCGTTTTATGTTTTCCGCAAATCTCGGCGAACCGCTCAAACCCCTTGCAAAAATTATCAGCGGCGGCGAAATAAGTAGGTTTATGCTTGCCGTACACGCGCAAACAGCCAAAGCGCAAGATATTTCAACCTTTATTTTCGATGAAATAGATTCCGGCATAAGCGGCGCCATTGCATCCGTCGTGGCTGAAAAGTTTGCAAAAATAGCTACGGAAAAACAGATAATTGCAATTACTCACCTGCCGCAGATTGCATGCATGGCGGATAATTCGCTACTAATAGAGAAGATTGAGGTGGGAGATAAAACCGTTACTATCGTTAAAAATTTAAGTAAGGACGAGAGGGTAAGGGAAATTACCCGTCTTGTCGGAGGAAGTGCCGATAGTGCTGCTGCAGTTGCTCACGCAAACGAAATGATTGCCGCGGCGGATAAATTCAAGAGGGAATTAAGCGGAGCAAAAAGCTGAAACTTCTTTCTTCACGAGCATTTTTCACAAAAAAATAAAATAAAATTTTTTTAACGGCGATAAATGGTTTGACATTTTTTTAAAATATGATAAAATATCAAGAGTACGGGGAAGCGTATCGAAGTGGTCATAACGGGCTTGACTCGAAATCAAGTAATCCGCAAGGGTTCGTGGGTTCGAATCCCACCGCTTCCGCCATCTATGTGATATAAAAATGTTGTCACATGAAAAAAACTCCTGTAATTGCAGGAGTTTTTTTCGTGCTAAAAATCTCAAAATCAATTAAAACATTACAGTATTTGTAGAATTTTTCGATTATTCCGGCGGATCCTGTTGCCTTTGCGAGTATTTTTTTACGTATTGTCTCGGTGAAACCCCATACGTTTTCTTGAATATATGATTGAAATGACTAAGCGAATTGTACCCCAGCATATTTGCGATTTGTAGAGTGTTGAGGTCGGTTTGCATAAGCAGTTCGCACGATTTCGTCATCTTTACGTTGTTCATATATTCTATTAAAGTTTGCCCGGTGCAACTCTTGAACATCCGCGAAACGTACGTGTGACTGTAAGGATATTTTTCGAGAATTGTTCTCGGGAATGCGTCAAGATAAGAGGGGGAATTTATATCTTTCAGAATAGAATATATCCATTGGGGATAATTCGAGCTTTCAAGGAAAAACTTTTCGGCGACGATTTCTATTAAAAACGACATAAAAAACTTTGCTGCCAAAGCGTTGTCCTCGTTATTGTATTTTTGAGACAAGAGGGTTGTCGTGTACAAAATCACCTTATTATATTGTTCGCTGGACAGCGAATACACGGTGACGGGCGACTCGGAAAGTTTTTTAAAAAAGTCGGGCCCTATTTCGTCGCAATAGCTTTTTACCATAGAATTGCGCATAATAAAATTAATATGCTCGATTGTAGGTCCGTTTTTTTCGGCGTTCACGAGATAATGGCAATCGGCCGGCTTTATCAAAACGGCGTCACCTTTTTTCATTATATAATCCTTGCCGTTTATGTTGTTTCGGCAAACACTGTTCGTGATAATAGTAAATTCCCAATGATCGTGGTCGTGTAAAAACGGATATTCGTTGTGATTCCAATGTATAGCCGCTATGGCGTTTTCATCCCTAACGTAGTGTAAAAAATTCACGTGATTCATGAGCTAATAATAACAAAAATCGAATATCGCTGTCAAGTCTTTAAAACAATTTGTTTATAAAACAACAAAGCTAGTGTGCAAAAAGACAAGTATAAACGGCAAATATGTGATACAATCATTATGTAAAATGTGAAGTTGTATCTAAAAAGATAATGGATAAATCCCTTTCTTGCGCTAAGAGCGAAACAAATCGACTAACGAAGGCGGAGTAAATGCCGATGAATATATCGTCGAACTGACGCTCGTCGATCCTGACAATACCGAATGGCAAGGTGCTGAAGGCGCTACCGCTACGATTGAATTTGAAATAACGAAAGCGGAAAACATTATAACCGGACTTTCTATCGAAGGTTGGACTTACGGAGAAGCGGCTTCCGCTCCGACCGCATCTGCGACTTTCGGAACTATAACTTATACTTATAAGAGCGGTGACGAAGAACTCGAAGGCGCGCCTGTAAACGCAGGAACTTACACCTTAGTAGCCGCTGTAGCCGAGGGCGATAACTATACCGGCGCGACAGCTACCGCAGAGTTTACGATAGCAAAGGCGAACAATTTCGTTTCGTTTGAAGATATCGCGGATATAAACTGCTACAACGAACCTGTTCTCAGCGCTACCGCTGACGGCGGAGCTACGATAACCTTTACCTTAGCTACTACCGAAGACGGAGCATACGGCGCGGCTCCCGCATATTTCGTGGCGGGCACCTATTACGTAAAGGCTACCGCGGCTGAAACCGCTAATTACAATTCTGCGTATGCCGTAAAATCGTTTACGGTAACTCATGTCTTCGATCAAGAGATAGCTGAGGATAAATATTTGGCGAATGCCGCAACTTGTACCGAAGCTGCACAGTATTATGTGTCGTGCAAGTGCGGTGAAATGAGCGAAGATACGTTTGAAGTAGGCGGGGCGCTCGGACACGCTTCCGAAAACGTCTACAGCTTAGAAAAAGGCGAATATTATTATAAGGGTACTAAATGTTCGAGATGCGGAGAAGTTCTGACTACCGCAAATGACAAACTCGCGTTGGATACAAACGGCACTCACGAGTTGCCGGTTGGAAGATACTATGCAGACAATCTCGAACTCGGAAAAGCGTTTTTCAAGACGTTGAATAATACGAACAGCAAGAACGCCGATAACCTTACCGGCGCGGAATTGGTTACAGCTCCCGTTTCCGGCTGGACGTTCGATTGGACGCCTGCCGCAAAGATGACGCAGTCCGGTTATACTATGTTATCTCTGCCTTTGTTCAACTATGCGGCATATGAAGAAGTTTACTTCTATATCGGCACGCTTACGAGCGAAACGTTTACGCTGCGTTACGGCACGATGGCAAACGGTTTTGCTACTTACGGTGAAAACGGAACGTTTACGGTAACTGGCGAAACGACGATTACCGTTAAGGGCGGCAAGGTCTATAACGGCGAAACGGAACTCTTTACGCTGGACGACCTTGTAAATAACGGCGTGTTGCCTTTGACTTTCTATTCGAATAACGGCTCTTTGGTAGCGTACTTCTCCGATATAAT
>CAJOMS010000012.1 GCA_905235795.1 uncultured Clostridia bacterium
GATCGTATATCAAATCGATGGATGATGAAATAACGGCAGATGTGTTGGAAGATATGCTAATGGACATATTGTTAGTTGAACTCCATGCTGAGACATAAACTCTTAAAACCGTAGCGCCTGCGGGAACCGTGACGGTCATATCGCCTGTCTTTGAGGATGTTCCCACCTTAATCCCATTTTTTCCATTGACGGTACATGTAATGGCATTGGTTCCTGCGGTCATGGTGGCAGCAGTAAAACCATCGCCTTCCGCATCTGCCGCGGGAGCAGATTCTGTATAGTAAACCACGAACTGTGTGAACTGGGGATTGCCATCATAACACATGAAAGTGAACGTACTTGCATTCACGTCGGTAACAGTGATGGTTCCTCCATTATTTGTAATTGTCTTGTTACCGGAGGAAACTTCCGTGTTGCCATCAAAAACATCATTTTGGCTCTCTCCGCACGTAATGACCACTTTAGTAATATACTCATTGTTCTTCGGCGTGACAGTTATTCCATTACATGCACACACGCCATCTCGACTAGCATTAGCACCATTGTTGGTAATTGTGAAATGAGTGCCATCCACTGTTAAACCGTCGAAACCATCATCAGTTCTCTTAGTAACAATCGTCTCAGATTGCTCTGTGTTGTCCGCTTGCGCCGGTAAGGTCGCTTGCGGCAGTAGAGCGAAAACCAACGCAAGCGCCATTATTACCGTCAATGCCGCTATAAGTAGGATTTTCGCAGAGTTGCGTCTTGTTTGTTCCATACTTAAATCTCCTTTTAAGTTTTTTATTTTTATATTATGTATATAAAACAGCGACTGTCAGACGGTAAAAAGATACCGTGAAAAGTAACGCTGTAGTTTCCCTATATTAAGTTGCGGAGCCGACGAAAAATCGGGCAGACTTATGCCGTCTGTCTGTCTGTAAGAGATTAGCGCACAATCCATCGGACTTGTCAACTCCTAAAAAACACATACTATATCATTATATTATATATATCGTAAAATTTCAAGCATTTTAAGGGCGTTTAACGCAAAAAATTAAAAATATTTTAAAACCCCGTTTAAGTAGGTTTTTGCCGTAAATTTTGCGGATTTAGGTTATTTCAGGGGCGGCGGATATTCGAGCCGTTTCGTAACGCGTGCGGAGACGCCGGCGACGATGATAAGGTTAAATCTCATCAAAGGTTTAGGTCCCGTAATGCAGATAGTAGAGGGCTGGACGGTCAGCCTTCCGGACGAGGTTACGGACGTGCTTTTAGCTTATATTTGCGACTGTTGACCGTCGTCGGGGAGTTCGACTTCCACCGTTCCTTTAAGCCTGATATCTGCCGAGGATGCGCCCACCCATATTTCAAACGGGCCGTTTTCTACGTGCCATGCGTCGTAAACCGTGCTGTAATACGCAAACGCGTCGTAGCCGAGTTTTACGGTTATCCTCTTTGTCTCTCCCGCCTTGATCACCGACTTGTTGAAAGCTCTCAATTCCTTTTCCGGCCGTACGACCATGCTGAATATATCTTTAACGTATATTTGCGAGACTTCCGCGCCGTCCGTATCGGAAACGTTGGTTATATCGTACGATACCTCGTACTCGGCGTCGCCTTTTTTCTCTATTTTCAGGTTGTCGTACTTGAATTTCGAATACGAAAGCCCGTACCCGAACGGGAACAGTACGTCGATGCCGTATCTGTCGTAATGGCGGTATCCGACGAAAACTCCGTCGCTATACCATTCCACGAACCCGTCGCCGACTTCGTCGCCCGTGTAGGTATCTTCCAGACAAAGAGGGAAAGTTTCCGCAAGTTTGCCGCTCGGGTTTGTCTTGCCCGACAATATTGCCGCAGCAGCCTCGTTTATCGCCTCGCCCGCGTATCCGACGAGAAGTACCGCTTTAACGTCGTCTATCCATTCGCTCATATCCACCGCGCTACCCACGTTGAGCAAAACTATTACGTTTTCGTTGTACCGCGCCACTTCTTTTATAAGTCTTTCGTAGCCGGGGTGGAGACGGATAGACGACCTGTCGTAACATTCGCTCTCATTGGGATCGCCCACGTAGAGAATTACCGCGTCTTTTTCGCGCGCTATTAGGTAATTATATTTCGCGCGCTGTAAGTCTAACTCGTTCGGCATTTCCCAAGCCTGCACGGGTACGGAAGAAAATTCGAAATCGGAATCGGGCATTGCGTCTTTGAGAAGGTCGCAAAGAGGGGAGACGGGATAATCCGTCTGAACGAAAGCCGAGCCGCCTCCGCCGAGCAACGGATTTTTCGCAAGATACCCCGCTACAAGATATTTTTTGCCGTCTTTAAGGGGCAAAATTTCGTCCTCGTTTTTGAGCAGGACCATTCCGCCCTCAGCTATCTTCAGGGCGTTGGCGTGCCGCTCTTCCTTAGTGTAATTTACAGTCTTTTCCGCATTTTCGACCGTTTCGATGAGGTTTAAGACGTTTTGAACGCAAAAATCTATATCTTTCATAGAGATATAGCCGTTTTCGAGCGCCGTTTTTACGTTTTGTGCGTAATCGCCGTTATGAGGCATGCATAAGTCCAGCGTGGCGCGCAACGATTTATAAGGTTCGTGCACCGCACCCCAATCCGAAACGATAAGCCCTTTGTATCCGAATTTATCCCTTAAAGTATCCTTTAACAGCTTTCTGTTTTCTGATGCGTAAACGCCGTTAACGGGGTTATACGAGCACATTACCGTCCAGGGTTCCGCCTGAGTCGCTATCTCAAACGGTTTTAAATATATTTCGTGCAAAGCTCTCTCGTCCACTTCGCTCGTCTGAGTAAAGCGATAGACTTCTCGGTTGTTAGCGCAGTAATGTTTAAGGCTCGTGCCTACGCCTTTGCTCTGCACGCCCCTTATATACGCCCTTGCCATAACTCCTGCGAGATAGGGGTCCTCCGATAAATATTCGAAATTTCTGCCGTTTAGCGGCGTGCGCTTTACGTTTACGCCGGGAGCGAGAAGTACGTCCGCGCCGTTATCTATGCAGTCGTTTGCTATTGTCTCGCCGTCGAGATAGGCGAGCTCCTCGTCCCAAGTCTGCGCCACGACGGATAAATTAGGCATAGCGGTCGCTTTTTTGGTAGAACCGTCGGCGTTTTGCATCCTTAGCCCGTTCGGCCCGTCGGACATAAATACCTGCCTCAGTTTTCCGTTGGAGGAAGAAGTCCTCCAATTATCCGCGCCCGTCAAAAGTTCTATTTTTTCTTCGAGCGTCAGGTTGTTTAAATCGTATTTCATAATTCCTCCCAAAGGGTTGTAAATTTATCATAAAAACAAAAATCACGAGCGAAAACATAAGTAATTCGCCTTGATTTTCATTTTAAAAAAGAAAATTCCCATCATATGGTTTATTATATCATATAGCTCGGTTTAATTCAATCGTAAATATAAAATTGGGCAAATAAATGTTAATTTAAGATAATTCATCGTAAATTTATATTTTGAATTTGCGAAAGTTTTTGTTATAATTAAAAAAAAGGGGATGACGATATGGGTAAAATTTATACTGTTGCGATAATAGGTTGCGGTTCTCGCGGGCAAAACGTTTACGGCAAATATATGTTTGAAAGCAAAGATAAATTCAAAATCGTAGCGCTGTGCGACGTAAACGAAAACGCGCTTGAATCTTCAAGGCAGCGCTTTAACGTTAAGCCCGAAAATTGCTTTGCCGACAGCGAAGAATTTTTTAAGGAAAAACGCGCCGACGTTTTAGTTATCGCCACGCAGGACAGAGATCACGTTTCCGCGTGCGTAAAGGCGTTGAGAGCGGGCTACGACGTTCTTTTGGAAAAACCGATATCTCCCGTCGAAAGCGAATTGTACGAATTGCTCGACGCGCAAAAGAAATACGGCGGCAAAGTGGTCGTGTGCCACGTGCTCAGGTACGCGCCCGCGTTTATTAAAATCAAAAATATAATAGAAAGCGGCGAGATAGGCAGAGTAGTCTGTATTGATTGGACCGAACAGGTTGCGTATTGGCATCAGGCGCACAGCTTCGTCAGGGGGAATTGGAGAAACGACGGCGAAACTTCTCCCATGATAATGCAAAAATGCTGCCACGATCTGGACTTGCTGCAATATTACGCCGACTCAAAGTGCGATTCCGTCTTTTCCATGGGCGATCTGTCTTTCTTTAATAGGGAAAATCAGCCCGAGGGCGCTGCGGACAGATGCAGCGAATGTAAATATATAAACGCTTGCGCTTATAGCGCGGAGAGGGTTTACGTTCAACAATTCGTAAATATAGGCAGAGTTACCGGCTGGCCGTTCAACGTGGTAGATTCGACCAGACCTATTACGGAGGAGAGTTTGCGCAAAGCGTACGAAGGCAATCAGTACGGCAGATGCGTTTTTGCGTGCGACAATAACGTGGTGGACAATCAGTACGTCCTCATCAAGTTCGAAAACGGCGTTAAAGCCAACCTCACCATGACGGGGTTTACCGGCTACGCGGGGAGAAAGGTTACCGTTCACGGCACTTTGGGCGAAATTGAAATGGACGAAAACAGGGACTTGTTAAAAGTTTCGGTTTACGGCGAAGAAAAGGACGTTTACGACGTAAGGAAGTCTTTTGCGTACAGCATAAAAGATATTGTAAACTTAACCACTCGCGACGATTTCGGACACGGCGGCGGAGACGAATTGTTGTTGTATGATTTTTATAGATCGTTGGAGGAAAAAACCGACGCAAAAACGACGCTGGAAAAGTCCATTGAAAGCCATCTTATGGCGTTGGCTGCCGAAAAATCCCGCAAAACGGGAAAAACGGTAAAAGTCCACGATAATTGATATGCTAAGCCGACTTTCTATCGTTTTTTCTTTCGTGCAATAAAAATCTCCCGATCCTAAGGGGCGGGAGAACTTTCCCGCATTGACGTGCGGGATTTTATTTTATGATTTTTAATCAAATCAACCGGCTACACTTCGTCGAAGGAGTCGTAATAATCGTTCCAGTTTTTTCTGTATTTTGCGGGCGGCAGAGAGTACTGCTTTTTGAAAACTTCGGTAAAATGCCCCAAACTTGAAAAACCCACCGCCGAGGCGATATCCATGACGGACATATTCGTAGTTTCAAGCAAACTTCTGGCGTAATTAAGTTTTATTTTAAGAAAATATTGCGACGGCGTGGTGCCCGTTTCCTTTTTGAAAAGCCGTATTATATGGCAATGAGAATAGTTCATTTTTTTAATTATATCCTCTATGGATAAAGTTAAATTTTCCTTTTTTCTCATGTACTCGATAAATTCGTTTACGGTGGCGCTGTAATTGTTTTTTTGGCGGGTATCGATTACGCACAACATCAGCTCTCTTATCACGCTTACGAATATCAGAGACAGAAACTCCTCGCTCGCGCGCTTATCGTGAACGGTGTTCTGAAATTTGTTGAAAACGTTGATAAAATAGGTCGTTGCGGTTTTGCTTATTTCAAACTCTATATAGGGGCTTTTTAGCAAAAAATCATAAATATCATAGGATAAAGTGGGCAGGGTGTTTTTCATTACCTCGTCCTTTACGCCCAAATTTATATGCGCTATATCCTCGTTGTCTACCGCGTTGAGGGAATGGTTGTCGTTCGGCCGAATAACAAGCAGCGTGTTTTCGCCCACTATATGCTCGAAAGAGTTTATTTTATGAAAAATTTTTCCCTTAGTTATTATAGTAAACTCCCAATAGTCGTGGCTGTGCATTTCGGAATAAGGACCGCGAACGTAATTTATAAAGAAATTTTTGCTGTTTGAGGGGAATTTGTATTTTTTCATTATAATACTCCGTCGTGTTTGACGTAAACTATATTGTAGTTACATTATACCTGCGGAGCAAGTGTTTGTCAACGGCAATTTCACACAAATGTTAAAAAATCGAAAATTTAAGATATAACAATATGTAGAAAAAAAGCTCGAAATGATTTATAATCAATAATAGGAAAAAGTATTGTTATTTTACAAAAATAGCATAAAAAATGAAAGGAGGAGACAAGATGAAGAAAATCATATTGTTCTTTTGTTGCATTTCACTTGTATTTGCGTCGCTTACCATGGCAGGCTGTCGCAAAAATAATGACACAAAAACAAAAATATACGTCGAACTTAAAAGCGGCGGCACGGGCGTACAATGGCTGTACGACGCTGGCGAGCGTTTTTCCGCATTGCACGAAAATACCGAGTATGAAAGCGGTAAAAAGGGAGTGGAAATTCTCCCCGTGCCGGTAGATAATCCCTCGCTGGACAACGCCGAAACTTCAGGTACCGCAATTTACGACCTTATGAACGAGCCCATTATAGAAAACGACGCGAGGGCGGGCAAGGTTTTGTGCATAGACGACGTTCTTACGGATAATTCGGATATGAGAAACGGCGCGAAGATATCTGCGCTGGATAAAATTTCCGAGGCTCAGCGGTCGAGATATATGTATAACGGACATTATTACGGCGGCCCTTCCTGCGAATATTATCCCACGATTTCTTACGACAAGAATTTGTTCGACAGGTATCACCTGTATTTTGCTAATCCCGACGCGATTGAAGATCCCTCTAACGAGGGCGTTCTGGTAAAATTCGATTCCGTCATTCTCGACCAAGAATTTTACTTTTTGCCCAACAACAAGTCGAACAACGACTATATGAAGTCCTGCGGGCCGGACGGAGAGTACAATACCGAGGACGACGGTTTGGCGTCTTCTCTGTACGAACTCATCGCGCTTTGCGAGTATATGAAGGGTAAAGCAATTAGCCCGTTCAACTTTACGGGCGGTTACAAATATTATTCCAATTTCCTGCTTTCGGCTCTATATACGTCTTTGCAGGGGTACGACGACGCCATAGGGAACTACACCTTTAAAGGTCAAACGGAAATAGTCGTAGGTTTCGAGGACGATTATCTGTTCCCCGGCACGGACGACGGCGGAAGGCCGGTATCTACCATCAAAAAGCCCATTACCAAAACGGTTACCCTTACCGAAGAAAACGGTTATTATTCGACTTGGGAACTCAATAAATATTACGCGGAAGCGTTTATGGACCTTTGTATCAAACAAGGCTGGTTCGGCCCGTCCGTAACTAATAACGACGACCAGAAGGCGGCTATGTCCAAATTCGTATTCAGCGATAACAACGGCTCGCCCAAAATCGCTATGCTTCTGGACGGCAGCTATTGGTATAACGAGGCGACTGAAGGCGAAAACTACTTTAAAATGCTTGAAGACGCAAATTATCTCATAAACGGCATGCGCGAGGAGAGAGACGTGCGCGTTATGCCTTTGCCGGTGAATATTTCCGAAACAGTCGAGGAGGGCGCAGGCAAACCGCAGACGTTGCTTGAAATGAACTACGGTATGTTCGTTATCAACAAGAACGTTGAAAGCAACCCCGGCTTGATGAGGGCGAGCAAGGACTTCCTCAAATTCCTCTATACGGACGCAGAATTGTCCGCTTATACGGCGAGCACGTCGATATTGAGGTCTATGGATTACACTCTGTCGAGTCAGGACGCGTCGAGAATAAGCTCCTTCGGCAAACATCTTATTCAAATGATAAACGAAAAAGGCAATAAGGTGGTTTATTTTGCGGGGGATAACGATACGTTTAAATATAATACCGCGTCCTTTGCACAAAGCTGGACGAACGCCGCATTTTCGGTAGGCAACGTTTCGGGGAATTTCTACGAGGCGATGGCTATAATAAGGAAAAACGGCTACACTACGGTCGACGAAATATTCTCCAAACAAGCTATAAACAAGGCTACCTGGACGGGTATGTACAGGGGTAGCAAGAGCGTTACCGACGTCGACGGAATAGTAAGTTTGGTTTAAACGGAGAAAGGGAATTTTGCGGCTCCGTTTCGCATACGCGCAAATTAATAATTTTTGCGCGTATGCTTATAATATAATGATTATTTAAAAATGAAATCAAAAAAAACTTTGACGAGAAATGCAAAACGTAATATATTTTTCGGTTTAATGGTGGTGCTTCCCCTTTTACAATTCGTAATATTTTACGGGATCATCAACCTTAACACGATATTTATGGCGTTCAAGAAGTACGAACCTCTGCTCGGCGCGGACGTGGGATACGCAACTTCTTTCGCGGGGTTTGAAAATTTCAAAGTCGTGATAGAAATGTTGTCCTACGGCGAAAACTGGAAGATGATAACCAATTCCCTCATCTTATGGTTTTTCAAGCTGGTAGTGGGACTTACTATGTCTATTTTGTTCTCTTACTACGTTTATAAGAGAAGGAGAGGCGCGAGATTTTTCAGAATAGTATTGTTTTTGCCTAACGTTATTTCGAATTTGATAATGGTTTATTTGTTCCGTTATTTGGTAAATAACGCCATGCAGACCGTTTTCGATATGCAGTTCGGCCTGCTGGACAACCCAAATACTAATTTTGGAACGATACTGTTTTTCAATTTGTGGCTGGGCTTTGCAAGCCAGACTTTGCTGTTTACGAGCGCAATGTCAAGCATAAACGAATCCATCGTGGAGGCGGCTCATATCGACGGCGCAAATTCGATAACGGAATTGTTTCACATAACGCTGCCTATGATATATCCCACGCTTACCGTGTTTATAGTAATAGGAATTGCCGAGATGTTTGTGGATCAGATGAGTTTGATCACTTTTTACGATAAATTCAGCATTTTGCCGAATTTGAGGACGGTGGGCTATTATTTGTTCCAACAGGCGTACGAATCGGCGATAATACCCACCACCTCGTGGGTGACCAATCACGATTACGGCAAGTTGTCCTATTCGGAATTGTCGGCGTTCGGCGTAATGATAAGTCTGGTTATCATTCCCATATCGTTCGGGGTAAAGAAATTCCTTGAATCGTTAAGCCCGATCGGAGATTAGGAGGGGATAAGATGAGCAAGACCAAAAGCCGTAAAACGAATTTGTTATTTATCGTAATATTAATAATATTGATTTTATATACCGCGATGATGTTCGGGCTCTTACTTTTGGGCATAAACATTTCGCTTAAACAGTATCTCGACGTCGAGGTAAACGGCAATATATTCGGCTTGCCGAATATGGATTACTGGGCGTTGGATCAACAGTACACCAACAATATTTTCGGCAACTATCTGTATGCGTTCAAAAACATAAAATTGAACAAAAACAACAGTTATATAGTAGGTTTATTCGTAAAGGAGCGCGTAAACGCTCCGATACAGGGCGATATTATCAGTTGCACGATATACACCCTTTTATATGCGGGCGGCTGTGCGTTTTTTGCAACTTTTATGCCTATGTTTATGGGGTATTTATGCGCGATGTATAAAAACAAAGCGTCTGCGCTGATATATACCTTGGTGCTGTTCGTTATAGGTATGCCTATCGTGGGCGCGATGCCTTCCACAATAAATCTCATGCGTTCGATAAGGCTTTACGATACCTTTATCGGCGAGTGGATAAGAAAGGCGAGCTTCGCAAATATGTATTTTCTGATATTCTACGCGTTTTTCAAGGGCTTGTCTCCCGATTTCAGCGAGGCGGCGGAAATAGACGGCGCGTCTCAACTGAGCACGATGTTCAGAATTTACGTTCCGTTGGCGACGGGCGTATTCTTTACGGTGTACATTATACTGTTCGTGAATTTCTGGAACGACTTTACCACGCCGATGATGTTTTTGCCGTCGAGACCGACGCTCGCGTACGCTATTTATTACACCACTACTCTCGATTCGGGCAGCAGCTTTAACCACGCCACGCGTAGAATGGCGGCGCTTATGATATTTGCAATACCCGTTATTGTAATGTTTTCATTATTCAACAAACAACTCATGACGAATTTAACTATGGGCGGTGTTAAAGAATGATCAAACGAAATATGATTAAAAAAATAAGATTAAAAGGATTTCTTGTAGCGGCGATATCCGTTATCGCGCTGGCGGCGGTCGTCGTAGGGCTGGTCGGTTTGTCCGACGTAAAAGCGCAGGCTCAAATTATAGAGATAACCGGCGTGGTAGAAGGTAAAGTAGCTTTGAATACCGAGGCTCAAATACCTTCGTCGTTCAACGTGGAATATAACGGAACGAGAAAAGCCGAAAACGGCGTAGTCGTTTTTCCCGACGGGAAAATAACCAAAGCGGGCGGAACGGTGAAATTCAATCAGACCGGCGTTTATCAGGTGAGGTATTATTTCGATTATTCCGGAATAACCCACACGGCAGTGCAGAACGTTGAAGTATATTCGAATTATTTCAATTTATCTAATCCCGCCGGCGGTGAAATCATCGTTTCCGACGACGAAAACAAGCTGTATTGCGGTAAGGACGGTATAATAGTAAATCTTAAATCGGGTACGAGTTTCGTTTACAATAAAGTTCTCGATCTGCGCGATTGCGACGAGGACGGGCTCTCCCGAATAATAGAACTCGACGGCAGATACGGCCATTTTGACGAGGAGGGGAAATATATTCCCGAAGTCCTCGAATGTTGGGTGCGCCTTACCGACTGTTACAATCCCCGTATATATATGGAACTGCGCATGCAGAAGTCGTTAAACTATTCGGGTTGTTTGTTCCCGGGGGTAAAAACCAACAGCCAAGCTGTTACGGGTATGGACAAGGGCGTAACTCAAGCGCTGGGCAGCTCGAGAATAATCAATCTTGACGGATTCGATTACAGAGTATGGATGGCCGAAGGCTCCATGAACGTAGGAATGTACGATATGAAAACGAGTTTGACTACCGGAGCCGTTTGGAAATACGATATGAATACCAAAAGGGTTTATTTATCGTATAACGACAAAGAGAATTTTTTGGTAAGCGATCTCGACGAACCGTTAATTTACACGGGCGGCAATTACTTCCCCGGTTTTACCACGGGCGAGGTTTTCGTCAGCATTTACGCCGACGGTTACGAATCCGACTACGCTCGCACCGAAATAGTTTCGATAGGCAAAGACAACTTAAAAGAAGTGGCGGATAAACCGTGCGTAGATACGGTTGCCCCCATTATCGCCGTACACAAAAACAAAACCACGCAGACGGGCGTTTACGGAGCGGTGGGCGACGTGTTCGAAATACCTTCGGCAACCGCTACCGACGTCAATCTCCTCGGCGGCGTAGACGTTGCGGTATATCGTGGATACGGCACGAATATGCAGACTAACGTATCCGTAACGGACGGAAAGTTCGCTTTATCGCACAAGGATCTTTACACTATAGTTTATACGGCAAAAGATAAAAGCGGCAACGTGGGCAAGGAGATCTTCACCGTTTCAACGCTGGATACTCCCGACGACCGCGCCGTCACTTTGATTGCGCTTAAAGAAGGGACCGTGAGCGCGGGCAAATCGCTCGATAACTTGTACGAGATAACCAATTCCATAAACGCCGAAAAGGACGACGTAAAAGTAAAAATTACCGTCGAGAGCGATAAGCAGACCGTGAGCGGCGAGGGCGCGGATTTTTCGTTTACGCCGTATTACGAAGGCGTTTATACCGTGAAATACGAATATACGGACGGCGTTTTCGAATATGAAAAAGCAGTGACCTTGCGTTGCGAGAGGAGCTCTTACGTTTGCTTTACGGGTAAGGCGACGACGCCCAAGTATTACCTTAAAGGCGATTATTACGCGATAGACGACGTAAGGGCGTTAGCCTTTTCTAAGGGCTACCCGGAAGAAGTGAACACGGAAATTTACGCGGTTTTCGACGACGGGGAAGAAACGAGAGTCAACGATCCCGCAAAGGTGCAGATAACGGGTAACGAAAGCGTTTACTTTTTGTATAAAGCTAACAACGCCGAAACGATGGCAACGGAAAAAGTCCCCGTTATAAACGCGGATTATTATAACGACGCCGGAAGGAAACTCGGCTACGATATGAGCAAGTTCTTTATCGGCGATTATTCCGCCAACGCTAGCAACGCCGACGGCAGGAGAATAAAAAATATAACTTTTACTTCAAATAAAACGAGCGGAGACAACAGGCTTTCTTATTTCAACGGTATATCGGGCAGAAAATTCGAACTCGAGTACAAAATCACCTCTAAGGAAGACAATTTTAAATCTCTCAGAATAAATTTGACGGATAAATATAACGAGGAAAACAAATTGTCCGTCAGAATCTTCAATAACGCCGACGCTACCTATATATCGGTAAACGGCGGAACTTTGAACAAGGTCGATTCCATAGTGTTCGCCAATTCCGTAATCAACGTCTCTTACGATTACGACAGCAGATTTGTGAGAGTAAACGACTTTACCGAAGTAATAGACTTCGACGCTTCCGCCGTGTATATGGACGTTGAAATGCTCGGTATAACGGGCAAGTCGAGCATAGTTATTTCAAAAATAAACAACACCGTAATTGCGGGCAACAGCTACGTGGATTCCGCGGAACCCGAAATTTACGTCTATGATTTTCAGGGCGACTACAAGGTGGGCGACGTAGTTAAAACGAGCATACCCGAATTTACGGACGTCGTTTCGGGCATAGATTACAAGTCGGCGAAACTTTTGATAACCTGTTCGGACGGAAACGCGGTGCGCGGCGCCGACGGTAAGGTCCTTGCCGATTTGAAAGTCGGCGCAGAGTACGGCATTTTGCTCGACAGAATAGCTAAATACTACGTAGTTTATACCGTCAGCGACTTCAGCGACAACACGTTTACCAAAACGGTAATGATAAACTGCGCGGACGTTACCCCGCCGACTGTCAGATTGAAAGATATAAAGGAAGGGCAAACGTTAAAAGTAAAGGCGGGACAGGAAATTAAAATTGACTTTACTGTTTCGGACGACGTTACGAGACCTAAAGATATTATAGTTTATATCCACCTTTATTGCGAGGATATGTATTCTTACGTTCCCAACGTAACCAACATAAAAAAGACGGACGTTCACGAGGACGGCGTATACAAGGAAAAATTGGTTATAAACATCAAAGGCAAATATCAGGCGCGCATTAACGCCATAGACGCCGAAGGGAACCTGTGCGTCTGCATTATCGATTTGATCGTGGAGTAAAGGGGGTAAAAGAAGTTGAAAAAGACAGTTTTGGTTATAATAGCCGCAATATTATCGATTTCTTTATGCGCTTCGTTCGCAGGCTGCCAAAAGAAGGCGGAAGGATCGGTGGAACGCTATACCTTCAACGGCGGGATACACGATTTTTCAGCCCCCGAAACGGGAAAATATTTGGTTGAAAACGGGGCTACAGAGTACGTTTTGGTCGTTCCTTCCTCCGCAGACAGCAAGATAGAACTTGCCGCGGACGAATTCAAAATGCTGTTCAAACGCGCTACGAATATCGAGATACGCACCGTGCGCGACAATTCCGACGATCCCGTTTTAACCGACGATAACGCCAAGAGAATATCCGTCGGAGAAACGACGTTGATAACGAAAATGACCGAATCCGAAAGGAAGGCGTTTGGGTACGATCCGAGCATCCTCGGCTTTGACGGCGTAAGGATCATCACCAAAAACAACACGGTGTACTTGTTGGGCGGTTCGATGTACGGACCGTTATACGCCGTTTACGATTTTATGCAAATTTGCTTCCATTACGAATTTTACTACCGCAATTGCATTGAAATCGACACTAACGTTAAAAATTTGAAACTGCGCGAATTCAACGTCACCGACATACCCGATATATCTACGCGCTTGCGCGGCAATAACGTAACTTTGCATAAGGAAGGGTGGTCTTTTGAATTGGATTCCGGCGTGGTTGACGCAACCGATATAGAGCGCTCTATGAAACGGTATCGCTACATGGACGGAACGGAGATATATCTGCCCATTTATACCGAAGTGGGCGGAATCGAATACAGCTACGGCATCCACAACGTTTATAATTACGTGCATCCCACGTCCGCCGAGGGCTGGAGAAACAGCTGGCTGAGCGATAACGCCCCGGTTAACAATTCTATGTTTCAGGAGTTATGCTACACCGCGCACGGCAGCGAGGAGGATCTGAGCGCGCTTATAGACGCGTGCGCTAATAAAATCATTTACTCTCTTACGCTGGACAGGTGGAAAGACAGGACGTACGTCGGCTTTACAATAATGGACGGCGGATTTCAGTGCACCTGCGAGTTTTGCGAGGCGGCAAAGCTGCGGGACGGCGGCTCGTATGCGGGCGCGGTAATAAGGGTGGCAAACCGCATAATGGAAAAGGTCAAGGCGTGGATGAAGGACAACGGTCAGGAAAACAGAATTTTAAATATGTATTTCCTCGCGTACGGCACGACGGAAAAAGCGCCCGTAGTATTTGACGAAAAGACTAAGGAGTACGTTCCCGCCAACGAAAGCGTAATTTGCAGGGACGACGTTTTCGCCTATCTTTGCACGCACAACGATTGCCGTTCTATCTACTGGGCGGACGGAGAAAATAAAGACGATATCGAAGAACTCATAAAATGGAACGCTGTTACGAGCCATACTTTCAACTGGTTCTATCAACAGAGATACGTAAATTATTCGGCGTATTTCGACACTTTCTCTATGTTGAATAACGATATGTACGCGTACGCGATATTAAACGGCGCCGAAAATGTAATAAATCAAGGCGACTATCGCGGCGAAACGGTAACCGGTTTCGGAATTCTTAACGAGTACGTATTTTCTAAAATGATGTGGGACTGCACTTTGAAGATCGAGGATCTCTGCAAAAAGTTCTTTAAGGCCATGTACAAAGACGCGGCGGACACGATGTATGAAATTTTCGTGAGCGAAAGGGAGCACAGTATGACCGTTTCGCAAGACATTAACGTCGGCGAATATAATTACAGCCGTCCGAGAAACGCGTCGTTGTATCCGTACAAAGCTTATTTGTTGCCGTTGATGGAAAAATACGAAAAGGCGCTTTCCGAAATAGAAATTTTAAAGCAGACGAGCCCCAACGAGTACGAACTCGTCAGGCAGAGGATTAATACCGAATACGTTGCGCCTTTGTACCTTACGCTAAGTTTTTACGGCAGTAAAGACGTAAGGCCGTTCAGCAACGAAAAGAAACTCGAATATAAGCAAAAACTTACTGCGATAGCGGAAGATATGTATTTTCTGTGTTACGAAAGCAACCCTGTAGGGCCCAATATGCTCGACTTTGCAAGGGGTGTTTGATCGGGGGATAAATATGAAAAAATCAAGCAGAAATATTCTTATTATATCTATAAGCGCGGCGGTCGTGTTGATATGCGCGACTGCGGCGTGGGCGTTGTTCGGCTGCGGCGGCGCGAAGGGAGAAAAAGAAACTTTCCATACCCAAATAAGTTTTTCGGTTACCGAAAAGGCGCTGACGATAGGGGACGAGGAATATTTGTTTCCCGTGTATCAAAAAACCGACGGGTACGTTTTATCTTACGTTTCGAGCAACCCTGCGGTGGTCAAAGTTACAGCCGATGGTAAAATTTGCGCAGAAAGCGAGGGTACTGCAACCATAAAAGCAACGTACTCCAACGGCAGCGATAAAGCCGAAGCGAGCATTTCGGTAACGTGTTCGTTCAACGGTTTTCTGCCCGAATTGAAAACTTCGGGCGTAACGGACGAAATAGCCGTAACCTTCGGCGAAAGTTATAAAATTTTGCCTTACGTAGCGTTTAACGGGAAACAGTTCTCCGACGTTACCGTAAACTATAAAATTACGGATAAATCCGTTGCGGAAATGAACGCCGACGGAGTAATAACGGCAAAAGCCAAGGGGCAGACGGAAATCGTCATGGAGGCGTTATGGCGCGGCAAAGATAAGGCCGCTACGCCCACGATGCAAAAAACCATTATTTTTTCCGTAGTCGACGACGTGAGGTTTTACAACGGCGGCTTGCCCGTAAATGACGAAATCCTTTATACTTTTGCCGAGTTCGACGGTAAAGTTTACCGAAACGAAATCCCGTGCAATTTTACCGTATCGGTAAACGGCGAGGGAAAAGCCGCGTCCTTTGCGATAGAGGACGAAAATATAGTAACGAGCAAAGACGGCGTTATAAAGGTAAATGCTTACGGTTCCACCGCAATTTCCGTTCATGCGGAGGTTGGCGGCGTAACTTATGGCAAGACCTTTAACGTGACGGTAAAAAGGGTGGAAAAGTCCGTTTCCTTCACGGTTCCTCTTTTCAGCACCGTAGACGGCACTTATACCGACGTTTCGAGCAATAAAAGCAAAAACATTTTATCGTTTGTAAACGACGGCGACGAGGTAACGGACGCCTTTCAGGGCGACAGGGCGTTGAGAGTGAGTGAAGGTAAAATTTTCGACGTCGTTTCTTCTTCGGATTCGGCGAGGGGAACCGCGTATATCGACGTGGGAACTCCTAACGTCGTTTATCATTTCAATCTTGAAACGCTCGCTAAATGCATTTGCGTAAAAGAGGATTTAAAAGCTTTGGAGCTCTCCGCGGGAAAGACTTTGAGCGGCTATTACGAACTGATTAACGATATCGACGCGTCGGGTATATCTTTAAACCACGTCACGACGGGCGAAGCATGTTTTGCGGGCGTGTTCAACGGAAACGGCCACAGCATAAAAAATCTGTCTTTAAACCGTAATTCGGGGCTGTTCGGCGTGCTTGATTCGACGGCTAAGGTCGAAAACCTCGCCCTGCTCGATTTAAATGCCACCGAATCGTGCTTCCTTGCTCAATCCACGTTGAACGACGGGGTAACGATTTCCGACGTATATATCCGCCTTTCGCCTTCCACGGTAACGCCGAGGGGGCTCACCGGCAGAACGGGCTCGAATTCCGTATGTAAAAACGTGATTATAGAGTATCTCGGCTCTAACGCGCTCGCAAACAGAAACTACCGCGAACGCTATAGCTGGCAAGGTCTTATAGGCGGCATGTGGAGCTACGAAAAAGACGGCGTGCTTTACGCGCAAGACACCCAATGGAGCAACGTTTACGTCGTTTCGCCTTTCGTCGTTTCTTTCAGGAGCGACGATAAGAAAGACGGTGACAAATACGCCGCCGTCTACGGCTACGGCGCAAACGAACTTACGGATATATACGGCAATCGGACGGATTCTTCCGAAAATTACCGCGACAATCCCGATTTGGGCGATTTTTGGCAAACCGCCTTGTATTACGACGTTTTATATACCAACCTATACCATTACGCGGATTACGAAGCGCTTAAGTCGCAATCGTGTGATTTTTCAACCTTTTCGAGCGATTGCTGGATAGTTGTAGATAATATGGCGTTATGGAAATCGACGTTTATCGACGGGCTTGAATTTGAGTTTTACGATGCGGAAACGGGCGAGGCAAGCGATTCTAAAATAGCGGGGCTGAACAGGGAATTGAAGGTTAAAGCTTCGTTTGAAGGCGCGGAGGCGGACGTTTCGGAAGTATGGGTAGAGGACAACGACTACGTTGTTTGGGACGACGAGGCCGAAGTTTTCAGATTGCTGTCCGTGCCCGTTGAGGGCGTTGCCGATATACGCGTTGAATTTACCGTAAAAGTCGGCGATGCGGAAGTGAGAAAGAGCGTAGGTTTAATGGCGACGGGCGAAATGGTAAACGTTGATAAAATTTTTGATTTCATCGATGAAAAGACCGGCAAAACGGCGGGCAATCCCTTCCCGATGAGCGAGATCGTGGGGGACGAGGAAGTCGTTGCCGTTTATCAGGGCGCAAAGCCGTTGACTTATGACAAAGAGAACGGTTTGCTTTTGGGCTTGACCGCGGATATAGAAGGCAGCGGAGAAAACAGGACTGTCAACCCCGTAGAATTGACGATAAGCACCGCGGAAAAGGCGTATTTGGTAAACGTAAAGGTTTATTCAAAGGTTATCGCCACGGCGGAGGATCTGAGATACTTTGACCAAGGTTTGCCTGAAAACGCAAATAATTCTTACGGCGGTTACTATATTTTAACGAATAATATCAAGGATTTCACGCGGGTTTACAATAACGTGCCCGATTACAATTCCGGACTTAAGGCGTTTACCGGGACGTTCGACGGAAACGGCCATTCCGTTTCAGCAAAGGTAAACAAGGGCATCTTCGGAATTTTGGGAGACGGAGCCGTAGTCAAAAACACCGCGTTTACAGATATGCAGGTCATGGTCGACAACGCATATCAGCTCACGGCGATAGTAGCCGGATATATAAGCAACGCCTCCGACGTAGCCGTGCTTAAAGATCTGTATATCACGATAGACGAAACCGTCACTTACGCGTACAGGCAGTATCTTTCCGTGTGGTTTACCACGGCAATGCTCGTCAGCAATAATGCGTCGCTCAAATCGAAATTTGCGAATATCGTCATCGAGGCGAATATTCTTCACTACGACTACAATGCCAAGGGCGGTGCGCAGCCTTGCTTGTTCAGATATTGGGACGGCATAAACAAATCCACCGAGGGCGGAAAATACGCGCAGAACACCGCCGCGGACTCTTTGAGCAACGTTTACGTCATTTCAAAGGATAAAACCAACAACGGCGGACTGTTCAGGGTAACCGCCGGCATAGGCAAAACTAAAACCGAAAGTATGGCGCTCTCTTACAACGATTATATCGTCGTTGCCGGCTCGGCAGACGAATATACCAAGCTGTATTTACCCAATACCTACAAATACGGCACGGCGGATATCGTAACGATGCGCCGATACGACGATTACGCCGCTATGGCTAACGATAACAACGATTATTCTTCGTTTAACGGCGATTGCTGGGATTTATCGGGCGACACGCCCATTTGGATAAATAAATAAAATAAATTAATTTAAGGAGGAGAAAAAATGAAAACGAGTAAAAAAATCATGCTGATTATAGCGTCTTTGATTTTAACGACGTCGTTATGTCTCGCTTTTGGCAGTTGCGAAAAGGCAGACTTGAAAATCAAAGTGGATTTTGACTCAAACGGCGGTACGGCGATTGAAAGCGTAGAGGTCGATAAATATACGACTTTGGCTCAACCTGCCGACCCAACACTTGCAGGCTATACTTTTGCTGGCTGGTATCTCGGAGAGGAGGCTTATTCCTTTGGAAGCCAAGTCACCCAAGATATGACTTTAACGGCAAAATGGACGCCTAATGAAGATACCGCTTACACGGTAAAACACTATCAGGAAAAACTTGACGGCTCCGGCTACGAAGAAGTAGCGGCAGACGCCGAAACCCTTCACGGAACGACGGGCGAAAACACCGAG
>CAJOMS010000013.1 GCA_905235795.1 uncultured Clostridia bacterium
TAAGTATAACGACGGACCAACCCATAGAGAAGGTCTTGTTCGGCGAATTGTTACAGGAGGGGATAATGTCATGACGTTGCTCGCACCGTTAGGCTTGCTGGGACTTTTAGGCGTTGTTGCCCTTATAATCCTTTACATAATAAAGCCGAATTACCAGCAAAAATTTGTTTCAAGTACATACATCTGGCAACTCAGTATGAAGTATCGCAAAAAGCGCGTGCCTATAAACAAGCTGCGCAATTTGCTTTTGATAATTTGCCAGATATTGATCATTACGGCCTGTGCGTTTTTACTTGCGCAACCGGGCCATGCCTTGGAAGTTACAGAAAATAACGAATCGATAATTATAATTGATGCGTCTGCAAGCATGTTGACGGTAAACAGCGACGAGCAAACTCGCTTTGAGCGTGCTGTGGAAAAGGCTAAAGAGATAGGCCGCCAAACGTTTGTCAATCAAGGTAACGTTACCGTAATACTTGCCGCTAATACCGCGTCGACCATTATGCAGCGAGTGCGCCCGAGCGAGGAAGAATTGTTTGTTTCCAAGTTGGACGAGCTGATAGAAAACAACGCTTGCTCTTACGGCGTAGCCGATTTCGACGGGGCGTTGGATATGGCGGAAAACGCACTTAAAGACGTGCCCGACGCAGCATTATATTATATAACCGACGTAAAATACACCTATATACCTAAGGATATAAACGTTGTAGATATTTCGGATAGCGGCGAATGGAATGCCGCCATCCTTAAAGCATACACCGAATATATAGAAAACTATTACAGAATCGTAGTAGAAGTCGCTTGTTACGGCATGGATAAAGATATACCGATTTCTATAAACGTTATTGGTGCAAACGCGCTTAGCAAAAACGATTTCGGCTCGACCTTGCGCTTTTACGAAACGGCGCATTGTTCGAATAACGAGACGGAAACGATAATCTTTTCTACGACCGGCGCCGAAAGCGCGCAAGACAAAAATAATTATTCTATAATAGGCGAACAGGATAAGTTCTTCTCCTATCAATCTATTTTGGTTTCTTTGGACGAGCAGGATTCTTTTGAAGAAGATAACTACTATCAGATTTACGGCGGACAAAAAGAAGAACTTAAAGTGCAGTACGCAAGTACTTTGGCTAACAACTTTATTTATAACGCCCTTAACGCTATTAAAAACAGTCAGGATTTCTCCGCTCGTTGGGATATGAAGATAGACGAGGTCAGAAACAATGCGTCACTTTCCGCGCAATTCGCAACCACAGGTTACGATTTGTATATCTTCGAGCACGGCGATATGCCCGACGCAATGCCGACCGACGGCGTAGTCGTATTGTTAGACCCTGAAACCGCACCTTCCGGCTCAGGATTCAGGCTTTCAAACGAAAGGGAATATACGAACGCCATATACCTTAATTCCGAAACGGAACACCCGATAATGGATTACGTATCGGCAGACAAAATCACCGCTAAAAAGATAAGGAGACTTGCCAGCTACGATTCTCAGTACGAAGTATTGATGACCGGCGATAATATGCCCGTGCTTATGGTTAAAAACGAAGGGGCGTCTCAAGTCGTGGTAATGCTGTTCAGCGTGCACTACTCCAACATCGCAAACCGCAAGGATCTTTCCATACTTATTTACAATATAATCAATTATTTCATGCCCGCAATGATACGCGGCAACGCGTTTGAAATTTACGGCAAAGCGACCGTTCAGGCAATGGGCGAAGAAGTAGTCGTTTCGAACAACGGAGCGGAAGTGGATACGTTGACGGAATTCCCATATAATTATCAGTTTACGGAAACCGGTATTTACGAGTTCAGCCAACAAACGTATTTCGGCAGAACTATAACCGAGAATATATACGTTTCCATACCTTCTTCGGAAAGCAACATCGTTGCCGTTGAAGATTACATTAAAAGCCCTTACCGCGCTACTACGACAGTCGAATCGTTTATAAGTTATTTGTATTACTTCTTGATTGCTTTGGTTGCCGTGTTATTCGTGGAAAGGATACTTCGCTTGAGCGAAGGCGTATAGGAGGGATAAACTATGAGTATTAATTTTACACATCCATGGCTTTTGCTGTTGTTGATCCCCGCCTTTGCGCTTGCGTTTATTCCGTATTTCAGACTTTCAAGAAAATACAGAAGAACGCGTAACCGCATTACTTCTATGGTCCTTAACATTTTGGTAATGATCATGGCGATTTGTTTGCTGTCGGGGCTTACGTTCACGTACACACAGGCGAACGAACAAAACGAAATAATACTTTTGGTAGATATGTCTGAAACCGCCGAGCAATCCGATTTTTTGCGAGACAATTTCGTTAAAGACGTACTCGAAGAAAGTTCTTATGATAATTATAAGGTAGGCGTGGTAACGTTCGGTTACGACCAAGTTTACGCCGTACCTTTGACGAGTGACGTAAAAGATATTTATAACAAATATCTTAACTCCGAATTGCCGGATATAAGCGCGACGAATATTGCCGACGCACTTACATATACGGCGACGCTTTTCAAAAACCCGGAAACCGCAAAAATAGTCTTAATCACGGACGGAAAAGAGACTGACGGCTCGGCTCTTTCAAACGTGCGCGCGATATCGGCGCAGGGCATAAAGGTGGACGTGGCGTACATACCTTCCGCTTACGCAGAAGACGACGTTGAGATTCTCTCCGTAATGATGCCCGCAACGCACGTTGCCGTCGATGAAGATTGCTATATATCGGTAACTATTCAAGCCAATCCCGCAACGGAAATAGGCGAAAATCTGCAAGGCTCTATCACGCTTTACGATAACGGTACCGAAGGGCAAACGAAAGAGTTTGACATTGCCGCAGGTGAGTCTCAGGAAATCGTGTTCATGCACAAGTTCACAGAGGCTAAGTTGCACGAAATAGAGTTCAGGGCTACCGTTCCGGATATGTTGGAACAAAATAACAAATACGTTTCTTATATCTATCTCGAAGAACTGAAAAACGTTTTGATAGTTGAATATTTCGACGGAGTTTCCGACGCTCTTTCGGACTTGCTTACTACTAACGGATTTACCGTGACCGTGGCTAACCCGTCAAGACCGGAAACGATTCCCAAAACCATATCCGAATTGTTGAATTACGATCAAGTTATTTTAAACGACGTCGCAAATAAGGACCTTGCGGATATAGAAGGGTTCAGCGAGCCGGAAGGTTTTGTCAATCTGCTAGAAAACTTCGTTCAAAATTACGGCGGCGGCATGTTTACCGTCGGCGGCAACGACTTGAACGGTGAAGCGCACGCCTATAAAATGGACGATCTGTACGCTACTAAATTACAATCGTTAATGCCGATAATTGCCACCAACTACGTTCCGCCTAAGGGTGTTATGATAATCATAGACGGTTCTGGCTCCATGATGTCTGAAGTAAACGGCGAATCAAAACTCGAATGGGCTAAATATGGTGCAAAGTCCTGCGTTGATATTTTGGATGAAAGAGATTACGCGGGCGTTATGACTTTGGGCTCAGACCTTAACGTCTTGGTTGGCTTGACGCCTTGTACTCAAAGGAATGAGATAGTCAAGCAAATAGATATGTTGAATAGTTCTACCGGCTCTACTACGTTCTCAAACGCAATAGAACGTGCGGGGCAATTGCTTCAAGGTGAGGACAGGATAGATAAACGCCACATTATCGTGGTTACCGACGGCGCGCCTACGGAAAAAGAGGCAAACTACTTGCCGATAATACAATCGTATAATCAAAACGGCAGCCGTAGCATAACGCTTTCTATCGTCGGCATAGGCTTGACAGACTCTGCTAAAACTCAAATGGAAAGAGCCGTTGCTGCCGGCGGCGGCAAGCTTTATTCCATAGATAACGAGGGTATCAATACCATCATGCGTACCATGAGGGACGATATAAGCGCTCCTAAAATTGAGGGATTCAAAGAAACCGCTTTCTATCCCACCGTTACCGATCTTTCGTCCTCGCTGTTAAAAGGCGTCGAAAGGGGCAATGCGGAAAGCGCCGCAGAAGGCGTAGCTTCTAACCAAATAAACGCCCAACTCGGCGGATATTACGGCAGTAAGGCAAGGAGCGGCGTTAAACCCTTGCTTACGGGCGAGTATGAAGTCCCAATATATTCTCAATGGCAGTACGGGGCAGGTACGGTCGGCAGTTTTATGTGCGACCTTAAAGGCACGAGCGATTCTTGGTCGCAAGATTTTCTCGGCAGCGACAGCGGTAAACAGTTTATTATAAACGTTATCAAAAATATAATGCCTACGAGCAGTATTCGCGCGTCCGAGATAGCCGTTGACTTGGTGGAAGAAAATTACAGTAACCGCATGAGCGTTTACGCATCGCTTAACGAAGGCGATTACATCACCGGCACTATAACCAATACGGATACGAAGGAATCCGTAGATATAGGAGCCGTCACCGAAACCGAGGAAGGTAAAGTTTTCGTTACCACGGCTCTCGGTTCCGATAACAATTACAGCAGATGCGGCTTTGTTATCAAAGACGACGGCATTTACGAGATAAAGCTCGTAAAACACAATAAAGATGGCGAAGAAACAGCATTTTTCACCGCCTACAAAACCTTCTCTTATTCCAAAGAATACGACGTTACGGAAGAAGACGCGGAAACCAGTTTGAAACTCGTAAATAATATTGCGGAAAGGGGTAACGGAAGCGTAATCAAAGATCTTGAGGATCCTGTCGAGGTCTTTGCAAACTTCGTTACGAGATTAACCAAAACGTTCGATCCCACATTGTTATTTGCCATTTTGATAATAGTATTTATGGTTGCCGACGTATTCGTACGCAAGTTCAAATTCAAATGGCCGCACGAGATCATTAAGGGCTGGAGAGACAAAAGTAATAAAAAGGCAAGCAAATAGTAAACGGCGGAGGACATGAATATGAAAAAAATCATAAAAATTACGCTTATATGCACGTTGGCGCTATCGCTTTTGGCGTTTGCCGCATCGTGCGCAAAAAAGCTTCCCGTTCCTGCTAACGTCAATATCAACATCGATGACGAAATGACGTGGGACGCTATTGCCGGCGCAAGGAACTACTCCGTTGAAATTATTAACGGCGCTACCGGAGAATTGGTCAGTCAGAATTCGCCTAAAAATAATCTTTTCGACCTTTCCGGCCTCGATGAAGGCAGCTACAAAGTGCGCGTAAAGGCAAACGGAAGAGAGGGCACCTCAAAAGATTCCGACTGGACGGAATATTACGATTTTGACCAAGCTTACGACAACCATTGCGTTTATACCCTTATAAACGGCGGCACCGCCTACGAAGTTACCAAGGCGGGCAAAGCCGCGGGAGATATTATCATAGAAGGTGAATATCGCGGCAGACCGGTCGTTTCTATTGCCGAGGCGGCGTTTAAAAGCAGAAACAACATCACGTCCGTAGTGATAGGCGAAAATATAAAGTCTATCGGCAAAAACGCATTCTATAACTGTTCAAAGTTAACGTCGATAACTCTGCCTAATTCTTTGCAGGAGATAGGCGTTTCGGCTTTTCAGTCCAGCGCGATTAAATCCATAACGATTCCGGGCGGAGTGCAAATTATCAATCAATCCGCGTTTTCTATATGCAGAAATCTTGAAGAAGTAAAGCTGGAAGAAGGCGTTGAATATATCTACGACGAGGCATTCTGGAATACCGGTTCGTTAAAGGCCATAGAACTCCCGAGCAGTTTGATTTATATAGGCGAAAGCGCGTTTTCATCGGATAACGCACTTACGTCTATAAAATTCGGAAGCAAATTGCGCTATATCGGCAAACAGGCGTTTTTCGGTTGCAGCGCGTTGGATTCGATCGAATTTGAACCGACGGAAAATTCTTTACAGATAGACGAGGAAGCGTTTAAGAATTGTACCTGCCTCGAAAAGATAGATTTACCAGAGGGGCTCGTAACTATATCTGACAGCGCCTTTTTCGGTTCGACTTTACTTAAAGACGTGTCCTTACCTTCTACTTTGAGGTCGTTGGGTTACAGGGCGTTTAGCTTTACCGAGGCTGTTACCGGTCAATACGTGCCGGAAACCTATGATATCGAAGATGCTTTTGATTATTTTGTATATCTTGACGGGTGGGTATTGGATTATCGCAAAAATTACGCCGGCTCGGAATACGAAAAACTAAGATTGAGCGCCGACGAATTTGAGGAAGGAGTGGTAGGTATAGCCGATTACGCATTTAACCATTGTCGGGTTGAAGAAATATTCCTGCCGGCATCAGTCAAATATATAGGAGAGGGCGCTTTCGGCGCAAGCCAGAATTTGTGGAGATTTGAAGTACCTAATAATTCCGAATTGACGGTAATAGGGTACAGGGCGTTTTATAATTGCCCGGTATTGCGCAAATTAAATCTCGGAAACAAACTTGAAAGGATTGAGGCTCAGGCGTTTGCAAAATGCTCGCAGATAGATAATAACGTTTACGGCGGTTCGTTTATACCCGAATCGGTAACTTCTATAGGTCAATACGCGTTTTCCGATACCGCGCTTTGGGTAAACCCCGACGAGTTCGGCGTAATATACGCGGGCAACTGGATAGTCGGTTGCGATTCTACTACCGATCAGACGATATCTATTAAATACGATCCGGACGAAGGCACGCTTATAGGTATAGCCGATTACGCCTTTTACAATAATTCCCGTCTGCGCAGCGTAAGCGGAATGCGTTACGTAAATTATATAGGCACCGGCGCGTTTTGCGGATGTAGCGGCTTGACTTCGATCAGCTTCGGCAGCGACTTGCAGGCTATTTCCGATTATGCGTTCTATCAATGTTCTTCTCTGTATCGCGTGGGCAGTATGCCGTACGAACTTTCCGAAATAGGCCGTTCGGCGTTTTATGAATGTGTTACGCTCGAGGAGATAGATTTTTCCGCCAACAGAAATTTAAAGACCATTTCGCCGTTTGCGTTTTTCGGTTGCACTAACTTGAAAAAGGTGGTTTTGCCGGAAAATCTCGAGACAATCGGCAGATGCGCGTTCTATAACTGTACCTCTTTGGGAGAGATATCCATACCCGATAAGGTAACGGAAATAGGCGACAAAGTATTCTATAAATGCACTTCCGCCACCACTTTAAATATCGGTGCCGGATTGGAAGAAATACCCGAATATACTTTTGCGAATTGCACGTCGTTAAAGTCGATAGAAATTCCGGGTACCGTAAAGAAAATAGACTCAAAGGCGTTTTACAAGTGCACCGACGCTAAAACTATTATTTTAAACGAGGGCGTTGAATACGTTTCAAGTTACGCATTCTATAATAATTCAAACGTTGAATACGTTTACCTTCCCACCACGTTAAATACCGTGGAAAAATACGCGTTCAAGGGTTTGGATAAGCTCGAATCGATAATAATCCCCGCAAGCTTGGAAAATATAGAGTCTTACGCTTTCTACAGTAGCAGTAAAATAATTACTTTCTATACGGACGCCGAGTCCGACCTTTCCACCTGGGCTAACAACTGGAACGCTCTGCGCCGCCCCGTATTTTGGGATTGCGAGCTTTCCGAAGATAAGACTTACGTCGTGTCGTACACGGTTAAACAAAACGGAGTAAGCAACGTAAACGCTAAAAACGGCATTTCCGATCCCGTGCGTGATGGTTATGATTTCGTCGGTTGGGCAACAGATAAAGACGCTCAAACCGCAGAGATCAATTCCGATCAGCTCGGCAAGATAAACCGTATGAATACTTACTATACCGTTTGGGAGGAAAAAGTTGAAGAACCAGAACCCTCGACAGGACCTACGCCTGAGGGAGGAACCGAAGGACAGCCTTCCACGGGTGACTAAGCCGAATTAAAATACGGATTTTTAGCTAAAAACCGCTTTTTGCGGATGGAATAACGGAAAAAATTTTTTAAGGAGATTTTTAATGAAAAAGAAGACTTTGGCCATCATTGCCTCTATATGCGCGGTAGTTATTATCGGCGCGGCGGTAGGCATTATCATTGGCACTACGTCTAACAAGGCGCAGCCGATGACGTACGTGTTCGAAACGAACGGTGGTTCTGCAGTTTCGAGCGTTAAGTTGAACGAGGGACAGGAATACACCATCCCCACCCCGACCAAGCAAGATAACTTGTTTATCGGTTGGTATGCTTCTGCCGATCTTAGCGGCACACCCGTTACGAAAATCGTCGGCGAGGCAAATACCAAAAAAGACGCGACGAAAACGTATTACGCCGGTTGGAACAAACTTTACAACATTACGCTTAATGCAGACGGCGGAAATATTTCCGCAACGAGCGTACAAGCTGTTTCCGGCACGAACGTAAATAACGCCGTAAAGGCCTACGAACCCACGAAAGAGGGCTATAAATTTACCGGTTGGCAGGTCGGTGGCAACGCGTTGACTACTTCCTACACGATGCCCGCCTCCGATATAACGCTCACCGCTAAATATCAGGTAGGTTACGCTATTAACGTATACAAGCAAAACCTCGATAAGACAGGCTACGAAGCTGACGGAACGGTTGTCGTCGGCTATGGAGACGTCGGCGCGAAAGTTACCCCCGAATATACCTTGAAAGGCTTTACCGCTAAAGAGGCGGCGAGTGAAATGACGCTTTCCGCAACTTACGCCGATAACTTCGTAGATATGTATTTCGACAGAGCGGAATATACCGTCGTTTTCAACCCGAATTACGAGGATGCGGACGGTATGCCCGTTGAGGCCGCTACTATAACCGAAGTGTTCGGCAAAGAGATGGAAGTTCCTTCGGATATTTTCACTCGCGAAGGTTATTTCCTTTACGGTTGGGCGCTTGAAAAGGGCGGCGAGGCCGTTTACAAAACGCAGGACATAAACTCATACGTGTATAATACTTCTTACACCGGCGCTGCCGATAAATTTACGGTAGAAGGACCCGCTACTCTTTACGCGGTTTGGGTACAGGGTTACGTAGATATGCTCGGCGGGCACGACGTGGTTTACGTTATAGATAAATCGTCAGAGGAAGCTTATCTCCGCCGCGGAGAAATTACCTATAAAGGCACCTTGGCGTCTGACGGTATCTTCAGATTTAAAAATATCGCAGGTAACAAAACCGTTATCGAAGGTAAACTTACCGCCGGAAACACTTACATTTTCTTAAATGAAGACAGAGGTGATATATTCTATAATCTTTACACTACCGGCGTGGGTATAGACGAGAATGTAACTTTGTACTTCGACTCTTATAACGGAGTAAAATACGTCGTCAAGGACAGCGATAGCATGACCTCTACAAGCAACGGTACTTACGTTTATGACGACGGCGAATACGTAATGGAATTTGTCGACGGAAATTTGGCCGGTAAAACCCTAACAGCTAAGACGGGTAAAGTATCCGATCAAGACGTGTTTATCGTCCGCAACGACTTCGAATACAATTTGGGTACCTTATACAGAGCTACGAAAAACGGCTACTATCCTTCTATTTATGAAATAGAACTTTCCGGTTACGGCACCGCTACGGAAAACGCAGGTTCTTCCACCACGACTTATTACTACACCGCCGATAGCGAGGACGGAAGCATTATTACGCTTATTTCTTCTTCGGACTACAGCACCGCAAAGGTAATTAAAGTATTTGAAAACGGATTGACGCTTCTTGACGGTACGGATATAAACTGCTACTTCATTTACGATAAAAAATACAACGATACCTTTGAAAACGAGGACGGCACCGCTACGCTTCAGTTAGACGGTATGTTGTCCGCTAAATATACCAAGGGCTCTACGCAAATCTTAGGCACCTACACGATGTTTACTTCCTTTAAAAACGGCGGCGGGGCTTTGATTATCATGACCGAAACGTCAACGAGCATAGCTCAGCCCAAAAAGTACGCGTTCTTGATTAAAGACGTAGAGCGCGTTATCGAAGGAGAGTTCGAAGAAGTTGACGGCGAGCTTACCGAAATCCCGAAAACCGAAAAGGTTACCGTAATGGAAGAAATGCCCGCAGGTTACACCGAGTATTTCTATCAAGGCTCGTATAACGGCAACGTAGGACCGTATTACGTTCCTCTGCTTGTTTTGCAGGATAAAAACAACGGTTGGGGCGAAATTTACGGAAGAAAATCTACCGGCGAGTACGTCTTGCTCGTAGATGGCATTTATTCTTTAAACGATGACGTTTACACCCTCACTATCAGGGAAAACTACAAAGATACCGAAGCCGTAAATATGGTAGTTGATATAGATTGGGAAAATCTTATCAGCATATCTTTCAAAGTAGACGAAATGAGTAATGCGTACAGCGTATATTACATCCTTTCGTATGAGACGGCAGAAGAGGTTGACGGGGTATACGAGGAAAACGAGGAGACTTTCGGAGAAATTTATCAATCTACCGAAAATGACGACACCTTGCGTTTGACCGTCGGCTATATGATATATGAGAGGGGCGATGAAACCTTTACGTCCACATATTACACCGGTGAAGGATATATTTATTCGATCATAACCAAAGCCGATAACGAAAGAGAAGTGATTTTGATTTCCTTAAACGATGAAGATCACACCTTCCGCACCATCGAATTTATACCGATGACCGCTTACGTTTACCGTATGGAAACGGGCGTTTCTCAAAACGAATACGTTGTTTTCGGCGGCAGAGATGACGTAAAATATTACTTGATAACAACCGAAAAGGGCGATGACGACGAGGACGTAACGATCACCACCGTCAAAGAAGGCACGTTTGAAATTCTTGAAGAAAAGACCGTGACCGGCGAAGAGATCGTAAGGTTGACTATAGAAGGCGAATCTAAAAATTACATCGTCGTACAGGAATCTTCCGCTTCGTTCTTACTTGAAGAAAACGAAACTTACAGCGGCTCGCTTGACGGCGGAGATAAGTACGGCACGCTCTATTTCGACGGCTTCGTTTACAAAGTTTTGTACGTCGACGCTGAAGGTACGGAATACGAAGGCATGATGTCCTCCTTAAGTATTGACGACGAGGGCAAGGGCTATATCATAATAACCATAGACGAAGTAGATCGCTACTTTGACGTTGATATGGACGAAAAGACGTTCACTCTGCGCGGCACGGAAGAAAAGACCTATCTTATTGTCGAAAATCAGAGAGTAGAGGGCACGTTCGTTCAGCTTGACGGTTACGGCAACGCTAAAGTCTACACGATGAAGGAAGTTACCAAGACCGTAGAACCGGAAAATGAAGAAGACGAACCTACGACTACCACGGAATTCGAACCCGATTATATCGACGAAAACGCTAAGTACGAAATTAAAGACGGCGTCGTAAAACTCGTTTACAAAAACGGCAACGAGGAGATAACCATCGTAGGACTTTTAAGCAGCATTACCATTAGTTCCACAACGTACAATGCGTTTAAAGTTGAAGACGAAAAAGTCGCTTATACCTACGTAAACGAAGAAGATCTTACGGTATTCGTTCTCGACGAGTTCGGAAACGCAACGAAGTACGACGAAGACGGTAAAATAGAAAAAGGCACTTACCTCATCGTTACCGACGAGATGATCTATTACGTAAACAGCAACGCTACCGACGCAAACATTTATCGTTATAACAAGGAAAACGGAACTATCCGTTCTTACAAGTTCCCCATAAAGGCATACTTCTCCGCTGATTTCGACTCGTTAGTATTTACGAGATACGGCTTCGTGGTTTACAACGGCGTGAACACCTATTATTATGAAATAGATGACGACGGCAACACATACGTTTACCGCAGCGATTTCGATAGCGCCGAGGCAAACGAATACGGCTTTGTAAAAGCTTTGTTCGATCCCGAAAACTTCGTTGACAGCGAAGGAAACGTAATTAAATTCTACGAGCACGACGGCGATAAACTCGTATTTTCGAGAAACGCCGACGGAACCGACGAAGAAGGTAATTCGATTTACTATTATCCGATTAAATCCGGCGAAGAATCCTTGACCATAAGCGAACTCACGTTTACGCCTACCGGTCAGACGTTTAGCGTAAGAGGTCAACTCAAAATAGGCAATCAATACTATGACGGTACCGTTTACCGCGTGCTCAATCCGGACTACGAAGATGGCGCGGACGACGAGACTGAAAAATATATTTCTTACTTCGTATTTAACGTTACGAACGGTCAATGGCGTTGGGACTTCAAGTTGAATTACTCCGGCGAAGGCGAAGGAACTTACACCCTTGAAAGTATGAAGTTTATCAGGTCTAACTACTCTTATATGTATATGTACTTCTACTATTTGTACTATTACTATATGGGCGTTGGTATAAACAACGTGTTTGGCACGATACAAGTGGTAGATTCCTACAACACGGACGGTTCTTACGTTTCTACGTTCGAAGGTGCTTTCGGTCCCTTGTCGTATATGTTTGACACTAGCGATGTTATCGTTCAATTCAAGAAGAGCGAGTTCAACACCACTAAAGGCTACGCCGAAATAGTTTGGGCAGAAGAGGACGGCGGCGACGGTTACACCTACCGCTTGTACTACTCCTACGAGTACTTCAGCGCGTTCGGTTTGTACGGCTACGTAAACGATTACTTCACCCGTTTGGAAACGATTGAGCTTGAAGACGGCTATACCGTAACTGTAGAGAGGGTTATCCGGTCCGAACGTTACACCACGTCCACCGGTGCGCCGGGAAGCGTTCACAGCATAACTTTGAGCAAGGACGGAAAGGACACCACGTATTTGGGTTCGCTTAACGGAACTTATTACTTTACGCTTGCGGACGAGGAAAACAGCAAAAAGACCTATTATCTTGTTACCTACACCGAAAAAGAGCCTGAAGAAGTTGAAGTTGTTGATGGCGAGACCGAAGAAGAGGATGATATATTCGCTAACGAAAATCCCGTTATGCTCATCGAATCCGTTTCGATAACCGCTATCGACACTAATACCTATTCCGCTGAAAACGGCTCTTATATAGACGTAAAGACCGAGAACAACGAGGTATTTATGTTCAGAATCGGTACCCGCAACCTGTACGTTGTAAATTACAGCGCATACCTCGGCCATACGGATGAATATACGGACGAGGAAGGCAATACGGTCGAAGGCTACGATACCTATATAGTATCTACCGGCACGACTTATTACAAGTTGACCGTAAGCGACAGCGGCGTGTTGACTTACGAAGTAACCGAGGCTCCCGCTCCCGCCGAAGAAGAGGAGACGAACGAAGACTAATCTTCAAAACCGATTAAATAATTAAACGCCCTTGTAAGACAGAAACGTTTTTCAAGGGCGTTTTTTTGTATCCAATATGTTGACATGTCGGTAAAAACAATATATAATTAAATAAACGGAAAATTTCAGATAAATTTTAAAAGGCGTTGGATGGATCGAAAATATATGAGGTTACTGACTAAAGATTGGTATTTAAAAAAAAAATTTACGGTTCTTTTCAATCGCCTTGAATTGTGCCTTGAAAGAGAAATTCGCAGAAAGGATTTCTTTCATGAAAAGTTGCAGGAAAGATATAACGAATTCGTAAAAGGCGTTACGGATAGCTGTGACCAAACGGAAAACGCCCAAATATCGGAGAAAAATCTTCAAAAAAAGTTCAAAGCGATGTTACAAAAGAACAGAAAGATATTTGAACTTTATACCGACGGAATTTATCTTGATAGAAAGCATCTCGATCTTTTGGGTATAGGCTATACTTCAAAAAAAATTAAGAACAAAATTAATGTTTTCAACGAAAAAATTCTTGAAGAAATTTCCGAAATCGAAAATAGTGCGCGCGAGCGTTCTCTCTCCGTGTCCGAAGATATTATGCTCGGCATAACGACAGAAAGCCTTGAAGGGTGCGTTATTTACGACTTCAGCGTGAATTCCGACTCGGACGTCGCGCTCCGTTTCGACGCCTTCGAAATTGACCTTATCGACGCCGTAATAAATTGCAAGGAAAAAGAAATAAATATAATAAAAGCCCAAACGTCGACTGCAAAAACGACTGTTTTGGCTGCGGAATTTTACCGTGAAGGCAAAGACATAGTTCTTGAAACGTTGCTTGAAAACGAAAGCGCAACGACTATTTCAGCGCCTTGGTATATGACTATAACCTGCGCAAACGTTAGATTTAAAAGTACGCTATAAATTGAAAAACCTTAAATCGGTCGATCAAGCTACAGGAGGAATAAAAATGGATTATCTTTCAGATATCGAAATTGCACAACAAACAAAGATGAAAAACATTAGTGAAATAGCCGCTACGGCAGGCATTGATGATAAATATCTTGAACCGTACGGCAAATATAAGGCAAAGGTCGATTATTATTTGTTGAAAGAATCTACCCGCGAGAACGGGAAGCTTATTTTGGTAACCGCTATTTCTCCTACGCCTGCAGGCGAGGGAAAGACCACTACCACCATCGGGCTTGCAGACGGACTTAAACGGTTAGGCAAGAACGTCGTCGTAGCGTTGAGGGAACCATCGCTCGGGCCTGTTTTCGGCGTAAAAGGCGGCGCTGCCGGCGGCGGTTACGCTCAAGTTGTGCCTATGGAAGATATTAATTTGCACTTTACGGGCGATTTCCACGCTATAGGCGCGGCGAATAATTTGCTTGCCGCTATGTTGGATAACCATATTTATCAGGGCAACGCCTTGAATATAGATCCTCGCCGCATAACTTGGCGCCGTTGTGTGGATATGAACGACAGACAGCTCCGTTACGTTACCGATGGTTTGGGCGGTAGAGTAAACGGCGTTCCACGTGAGGACGGCTACGATATAACCGTGGCTTCCGAAATAATGGCGGTGTTCTGTCTCGCAAACGATATCGACGACCTAAAAGCCCGTTTATCGCGCATTATCGTGGGTTATACATATGACGACAAGCCCGTTACGGCAGGCGATTTAAAGGCTGTGGGAGCTATGGCTGCACTCTTGAAAGACGCTTTAAAGCCGAACCTCGTGCAGACGCTCGAAGGCACTCCGGCGATAGTTCACGGCGGGCCGTTCGCCAACATTGCGCACGGTTGCAATTCCGTTATAGCTACTAAAATGGCGTTGAAGTTGGCTGATTACGCGGTAACCGAGGCAGGATTCGGCGCGGACTTGGGTGCCGAAAAGTTTTTGGATATAAAGTGCCGTTACGCGGGGTTAAAGCCCTCTGCGGTGGTCGTTGTGGCAACCGTTCGCGCGTTGAAAATGCACGGCGGTGCGGACAAGAAGGAACTCGGCAAAGAGGACCTCATCGCGCTTGAAAAAGGTATGCCTAACCTTTTAAGGCATATCCATAATATTAAAGACGTTTACAAATTGCCGTGCGTAGTCGCAGTTAACAGATTCCCCACGGATACCGATGCGGAGATAGACTTGGTAATTGAAAAATGTAAGCAGTTGGGCGTTAACGTTCGCCTCTCCACGGTGTGGGCAAACGGCGGCGCCGGCGGCATAGAACTTGCCGAAGAAGTGGTGAATTTGTGCGAAAAAGGCAACTTATTCGAATATGCTTACGATTTGAATGAATCGATAGAGCAGAAAATTACCGACATAGTGCAAAGAATTTACGGCGGAGACGGAGTAACTTTCACCCCCACGGCAAAAAAGGATATCGAGAGATTGACGGCGCTCGGTTTCGGAAATCTTCCGGTATGTATGGCCAAAACTCAATACAGTTTCACTGACGATATGACAAAACTCGGCGCTCCGGTCGGATTTAACGTAAACGTCAGAAGCGTTAAAGTTTCTGCGGGTGCAGGATTTATAGTTGCGCTTACGGGCGACATTATGACTATGCCCGGCTTGCCCAAGAGCCCCGCTGCCGAACGAATCGACGTGGATTCCAACGGGCGCATAACCGGTCTGTTCTGATTTTAAAACATGTAAAAGCCTGCCTCTGCAAAATGCTCGGCGGGCTTTATTAACGAAGATAAAGCTACTATACAAGCCCCTTAGATTTATGACAGGAAGTCTTTCGTGGTGCCATTTTTTGAAAAAATAGTAACAAATTGTGCAAATTCAGTTAAAATCACTTGTCAAACACAGAAAAAATTTATATAATTATATAGTTGTACAGAGCAAATGGATTTAGTAAACATTTTTTCAGGAGGAATAATATAAATTATGAAGTACGTTTATCTTTTCAGTGAAGGCAACGGAAGCATGCGTGAGTTGCTCGGAGGTAAAGGCGCAAACCTTGCGGAGATGACGAATCTCGGCATGCCCGTTCCGCGCGGATTTACCATAACCACCGAGGCGTGCACGCAGTACTATGCCGACGGCGAAACGATCAATGCCGAAATCGAGGCACAGGTCATGGAATATATCGCCAAGTTGGAAGAGATGACGGGCAAACAGTTCGGCAGCTTGGACAACCCTTTGCTGGTTTCCGTACGTTCTGGCGCAAGAGCGTCTATGCCCGGCATGATGGATACGATACTTAACCTCGGCCTTAATGACGAAGTGGTCGAGAGGTTTGCAGTAAAAACCAATAACCGCAGGTTCGCTTACGATTCTTACCGTCGTTTCATTCAAATGTATTCAGACGTAGTTATGGAAGTAAGCAAAAAACACTTTGAAAATCTGATCGACAAAATGAAAAACGAAAAGGGCGTAAGTCAGGACGTAGAACTCGACGCCGACGATCTCAAAGAACTTGCAAGGCAGTTTAAAGAAGAATACAAAAACAAGATAGGTAAGGACTTCCCGTCCGATCCCAAAGAACAGCTTATGGGAGCTATCAAAGCCGTTTTCCGTTCGTGGAATAATCCCCGCGCTATTTATTACAGAAGGATGAACGATATCCCTTCCAGCTGGGGCACGGCGGTAAACATCCAAGAGATGGTATTCGGAAATATGGGCAATACTTCCGGCACGGGCGTTGCTTTCTCGAGAAACCCCGCTACGGGCGACAAGGGACTTTTCGGCGAATATCTTATGAACGCACAGGGCGAAGACGTTGTTGCCGGCGTAAGAACTCCCCAAACTATTGATCAGCTCAGGGATGAAAATCCTGAAGTTTACGCTCAGTTCCAAACCATAGTTACCACGCTTGAAAAGCATTACAGAGATATGCAGGATATGGAGTTTACCATCGAAAACGGCAAACTGTTTATGTTGCAGACTCGTAACGGCAAACGCACGGCGGCGGCAGCACTTAAAATTGCATGCGATCTCGTAGACGAAGGCATGAGAACTCCCGAAGAGGCTGTTTGCATGATAGATCCGAAACAGTTGGACGCATTGCTCCACCCGCAGTTTGAGCCTAAGGCGCTCAAAGCCGCTACTCCCCTTGCAAAGGCGTTGCCCGCATCCCCGGGAGCCGCTTGTGGCAAGATCGTATTCACCGCAGAGGATGCTACCGAATGGGTAAATAATAAAGGCGAAGAAAAAGTCGTACTCGTTCGTCTCGAAACTTCGCCCGAAGATATCGAAGGTATGCACTACGCACAGGGCGTGTTGACCGTACGCGGCGGTATGACTTCGCACGCAGCGGTCGTTGCGCGCGGCATGGGTACTTGCTGCGTTGCAGGTTGCGGCGAAATTAAAATCGACGAAGAAAACAAAGTATTTACGCTTAACGGCAGAACGTTTAAAGAGGGCGACTGGATATCTCTCGACGGTTCTACCGGCAATATTTACGGAGAGGCTATCCCCACGACGGCAGCTACCGTTACGGGATATTTCAAGAGAATAATGGATTGGGCGGATGAATTCCGCGTGCTTAAAGTTCGCACAAACGCAGATACGCCTGCCGACGCTAAACAGGCACGCTCTTTCGGCGCGGAAGGTATAGGCCTTTGCCGTACGGAGCACATGTTCTTCGGTCCCGGCAGAATAGACAAATTCCGCGAGATGATCTGCTCTGAAACCGTTGAAGAAAGGCAGAAAGCTCTCGAGGCGATAGAGCCTATGCAACAGGCTGACTTCGAAGGACTTATGGAGGCGCTCGAAGGTAACCCCGTTACGATAAGGTTCCTCGATCCGCCGCTGCACGAATTCGTTCCTACGGAAGAAGCCGATATCAAAGCTCTTGCCAAAGCTCAGGGCAAGACGATAAAAGAGATAAAATACATCTGCGATTCTCTGCACGAGTTCAACCCGATGATGGGCCACCGTGGTTGCCGTTTGACGGTAACTTATCCCGAAATTGCCGTAATGCAGACCAAAGCAGTTATTAAAGCTGCCATAAACGTTAAAAAACGTCACCCCGAATGGACTATAGTTCCCGAAATTATGATTCCGTTGGTTGGCGAGGCTAAAGAATTAGCGTTCTGCAAAAAAATCGTCGTTGATACCGCAGATGCAGTTATCAAAGAGGCGGGTGTTGAACTTGAATACGAGGTCGGCACTATGATAGAGATTCCGCGTGCGGCACTTACCGCAGACGAGATCGCAAAAGAGGCTCAGTTCTTCTGTTTCGGAACGAACGACCTTACTCAGATGACGTTCGGTTTCAGCCGTGACGACGCAGGCAAGTTCCTCAACGCTTACTACGATGGAAAAATCTACGAATTCGATCCGTTCGCAAAACTCGATACGGTCGGCGTAGGCAAACTTATGGAAATGGCTGTCAACATGGGCCGCAACGTTCGCCCGGATATGCACTTCGGCATTTGCGGTGAGCACGGCGGTGATCCTTCGACCATCGAGTTCTGCAATAAGATAGGTCTTACCTACGTTTCCTGCTCGCCTTTCCGCGTTCCTATTGCACGCCTTGCCGCCGCACAGGCTAATATCCGTAATCCGAGGGGCTAAAAATTAGCACCGAAAAGCGGTAAAAATTCAATTTTTAATTAAAAAATAAAGTTTTAGTAGTCATTCTTTTCGAAGAGTGACTACTTTTTTTCTCTTAATA
>CAJOMS010000014.1 GCA_905235795.1 uncultured Clostridia bacterium
TCGACGAGCTGCGCGAATACGTCTTTGAAAACCGCCGCATCGCCGAAAATTTTATAGAAAAAGAGCTGCCTCAACTTAAGGCGGTAAAGGCTAACGCCACATATCTTATGTGGATAGATATAAAAAAGCTGAACGTGAGCGACAAGGAATTTGCAAAATTTCTGCGTGAAAAAACGGGGCTTTTCATAACCGCCGGCAGCGCTTACGGCGCTTGCGGAAAAGGCTTTTTCAGAATGAACGTCGCCTGCCCCCGCTCGCTTTTGCTCGACGGGCTTTCCCGCTTGAAAAAAGGTGTGGAAATGCTATTTTCACGCTGAAACTTAACAATTAATTTTAAAGATAAAACCCGCCTCTAAGCATAAAACTTTGAGACGGGCGTAAGTCAATTATCTATAAAGGGCCTTACGCCCTTTTTTTTACGTTATTTTTCAAAGACGTCGGCTACTTTTTTGAGCAATTTGCGTATTTCGAGGTGCTGAGGGCAGGTTTTTTCGCACATGCCGCATTCAACGCATTGCGACGCCTTGCCGCTCCTTTGCGTCAAGATGCTGTAATAATAGTTGCTGTTCCAGTTATGGAACGCTTCCTGCGCGTTGTACGCCGCGAAATATTCCGGTATCAAAATCCCCTTAGGACAATGATTTTCTTCTATGCAATAGCGGCACGAGGTACAAGGTATGGCGTTTTGCGCTTTGAAAATGGCGCAAACCTTGTCTACGGCTTCCGCTTCGACCTCGTTAAGGGGTTTAAAATCGCGCATGGACGAAATATTATCTTCCATTTGTTCCATATTGCTCATGCCCGACAAAACCATGGCGATTTTCGGGAATCCCGCAGCGTAGCGCAAAGCGTAACTCGCGTTGCTGCCACCTTTAAGGTCGCGCAGGATTTTATCCGCCGCCGCAGGCAAATTAACGAGACTTCCGCCCTTTACCGGCTCCATAACTATTACCGGTTTATCGTGTTTTTCGCACACCTCGTAAACTTTTCGACTCTCGACGGAAGCGTCCTCGTAATCCACGTAATTGAGCTGTATCTGAACGAATTCCACTTCCGGATGTTCCGTAAGAATTGTGTCAAGAAGTTCGGGCTTATCGTGGAAGGATAGCCCGAAGTGTCTGATCAACCCCTCGGCTTTAAACGCGTAGGCGGTTTCGTACGCGCGGCATTGTTTGAATTTTTGATAGACGTTTTTATCCTGTGCGTGCATAAGATAAAAATCAAAATAATCAACGCCGCACCATTTAAGCTGATTTTCAAAAAACGGGCGAATCTCGTCTTGCTTGGAAAAATACGGGGCGGTAAGTTTGTTTGTCAACAAAAATTTACTTCTGTCGTAACGTTTGGAAACGCACTCTCGCACGGCTAATTCGCTTTTGCCGTCTATGTATCCGTGCGCGGTATCGAAATAATTGAACCCGGCGTCTATAAACGCGTCCGCCATAGCGCTGAAAACTTCGTGATCGACCTCTGAGCCCTTCATCGGCAAACGCATACAGCCAAAGCCGAAATTTCCGTTTATTTCAGGGAAAAACTTGTTATTCGCCATATTTCCACCATTCCTTATAAATTTTTCAGTTACTCTCGGCGAGGCGCTTTAACTCCTCTGCCTTTAAACGAAGCGCAAGATAGCCGTCTTCCGCGTCGTCAATCTGCGCCACGGTTTTTTCCATCGGGCAAATATCAGTGCCAAAACGGTTGAGAATATTTTCCACCAACTCGCCGCATTGATTTTCCACGCCGTGACTTTCGAGATAGCGCTTGCCCTCGACGGACGTAACCTTTCCGTAAACGCAAGCGACTCCCGCCTTTACGAAAAGCATGGCGGCGGCTTTACCAACCACTATATCCGCAACGGAAGCGCCTTTAAGGTCTTTACCTTCCGCTATAAATTTAAGCATATTCGACACGCCCTTTCCGTCGGCAGTTGCCCATTCGCCGTCTTTGCAAATGCAAATTGCGTGCCCTTCGAGATGAGCCTCTGCAATTTGAATATCAGTCATTTTTACTTTCCTTCAACAACAGTTTTCTGAGTAAAATGATGATTACGGGAACGAGTATCGCCTGAACGAGCGCGCCCACGAGCCCCGTGCATATCTGAGACCAAATCATAGCCGGCGTAAACGAAACCAAATTTTGGAAGATCACCGCCATAAGCAAAAAGGACGCTCTGCCTATTAATTGCGCCGAAATTACCGCCAAAAACGCCCAAGCGCCGTTTTCGGCTATCTTGCCGGAAAACGCGCCCGAAACCAACGCGAACACGGCAAGCTCCACCATCATAAACGGCAAACGCTCTGCAACGGGCATAGGAGAACCCATTGCGGAAGTAATTGTAAAACTTGCGAGCGGCGAAAGCAAGCCTACCGCAAGCCCCCATTTTACGCCGAGCAGACACCCGCCAATCAATACGGGCAAATACATGGGCAGCCACTTTACGCCGCCCGGTTGACCGAGCGCAAGGTGAACTATTTGCGGCAGAACGACTGCCAAAATGATAAGCCCCGCAGACACGAGCGTTTTATACGCAATTTTTCGTTTTGCGGAAACGTTTCTTAAAGTCAAAGCGTTTTCAAACATAATAATACTCCCTTCTTTTTTATTTAATTTTTTCGCCTCAATGGCGTATATGGAACCTATCCGCGTCGACGAACAGGTTGTTAATAGATGTTCCGTCGCCGTTTAAGGTGAAATAAGTTGCGCCGTTTAAAGTTACGGTACCGTCCACGCTGTATCCGCCGAGTTCGCCCGTTTTAAGCACGGAAGTTAAGCGCACGCCTTCGTATTTAAGCGAAAAACAGTTGCCGTGCTGATGTCCGCAAACAACGTCCGTAACGTTCCTCTCTTTGGCTTCGGCAAAAAATCCGTTTTGCCTCGAACCGCTCAAAGAATAGTTTACGTACACTTCGCCCAAAGACTCGACGTCGCCGTAAACGTACCCTTTATACGCCGAAGTAAATTCGGGCAACGGCTTATGCATAAAGCACATACCATCGGAATATTCTCCCGCGTTCGCCTGCTTTATGCCCTCTGCGTTCCATTTAAACCAAGCTATCTGCTCGTCGGAAATCATTTCCGTATAGCCAGAATCGAGCATATACAGCGTCTTGAATATTTTGTCGCCCTCCATAACGTTTATCACGTAATTGCCGAGCGAACCGAGGTTTGACGGCCCGCGGCTGAACAGCGAATATTTGCCGTTTTCGTACAGATCGCAACACGCCTTGCACGAAAGCACCGCGGAATCCTTTTCGTTTCCGTAGTCGTGATTGCCAAACACGGGCGCGTAAGGTATTTTGTAAGAGTCAAGCCAACCGATAAGCGAAGTCAGACTGAGCAAATTCTCGTTGCTCCAAGTCTGATCGCCCGTCAAAGTTATAAGGTCGGGCTGAACCGTTTTTACGAGGAAATCGATCTCTTTACGGATAACGGGAAAATTGAAAACGTCTTCAAGGTCGCACGTCTGCACGTCAGCCAAATTCAAAACGACGAAATCCTTCCCCTCTTTTTTGTTTACGGTAGCTATATCCTCTATCTTAAACTCGTCGGTTGCGCTCCAGACGTTTATTATATCCTTTCCCTTGTAATGGTGCAGGAACAAAAAATACACGCCGATAAACGCGACGAGGGCGATAACGAGCAAAATTGCTACTACCGTAAAAGCAATCTTTTTCCCCTTGGCCATTTTTCTCCTTTATGCCGTTTGCCTGCATATTGCACAAATCTATAAAAGACTTAAAAAAATTGTACCTGTTTTTTTTTAAGTTGTCAAATGATTTTTTCAAGTATTTAAATAGATCCGTCGCAAAAAACGATAAAAACGTTACAAAAAATAAAAAAAATTGAAAAAATTTCCCTTTTCCCCTTGATTTTCAGCCTTTAGTGTGATATAATACACAAAAGTGTTATATAATACACCTAATAATGATAATATTGCGGGCGGTCGCCTCAACGTAGGCACCCGTCTGCAATTTATTTTTCTAAATATATTCTTATCTTAAAACGACGTAGTTAACGCAAAAGATATCTTATAGAATATATTAAAAGTACGGTGATAAAGTGTTTGGTCTTTATGAAAAAATAGGCGGAGAAACTTCCGTTCCTGCCATAATAATTGCTATAGCGATAATGCTTTTGACGGGGTTTTTGGTTACTCGAATCACCAAGTTATTAAAACTGCCGAACGTTACCGCATATATTATCGCGGGGATTTTGATAGGCCCTTATTGCCTAAATCTCGTGCCGAAGCCGATAATTGCCGGTACGGACTTTATATCGGATATTGCGCTTGCTTTCATCGCTTTCAGCGTGGGCGAATATTTTAAACTTTCCGTGCTAAAAAGAAACGGCGGAAAGGTCGTCGTCATAACGCTTTTCGAGGCGTTGATGGCGTCCGTTGCGGTATTTATCCTCACCTATTTTATTTTGCGGCTGGATTTTGCGTTTTCGCTAATTCTTTCGGCGCTTGCCTCGGCTACCGCTCCCGCCTCTACGATGATGACCATAAGGCAGACCGGCGCGCACGGTGATTTCGTAAACACACTGCTTTCGGTAGTTGCACTCGACGACGTCGTAAGCTTGCTCGCTTTCAGCGCGGCGATTTCCATTTCTATGGCGACGATGGGTAAGGGCGTTTCGGCAGGGGACGTAATAATTCCGATTCTTTACAATTTCCTTATGATAGCAATAGGCGTGGGGTTAGGCTTTTTATTGAAACTGCTCATGAACCGCCGCTCCACCGATAACCGCCTTATCGTTACTCTTGCGCTTTTGTTTACGATCTGCGGAGTAGGTGCGGCTCTTAACGTTTCGCCCCTGCTTGCTTGCATGGCGATGGGCACGGTTTATATCAACGCGACAGACGATGAAAAGTTGTTTAAACAGATAAACTATTTCAGCCCGCCCATATTGTTGCTGTTTTTCGTGCGGTCCGGGCTTAATTTCAGGCTTGACGCATTATTCAATTCTTCAAGCAGCATGGGCGGTATTCCGCTGATAGTGATAGGCATTTTGTACTTCTTCGTCAGAATATTAGGCAAATACGTCGGCGCTTATACCGGTTGCGCAATCGTTAAAAAACCAAAAGAGACGCGGCGATACCTCGGCTTAGCGCTTACTCCGCAAGCTGGCGTGGCGCTTGGTCTTGCGGCACTCGGCGCGAGGATGCTCGGCTCCCCCACGGGAGAACTGCTTGAAACCGTAATCATTTCTTCAAGCATCCTGTACGAACTCATAGGCCCCGCAGCGGCAAAACTTGCGCTGTATCTATCAAAATCTTACGGTCAAAACGCCTTGGATGAAGCAGAGGCTCCGCCCCCGCCCGAACAGGTCGACGGCGTTGCCGAATTAAAGGATAAAATAGCGGAAATTCAAAAAGAAATAGCTCAGAGGGAATATTCCCGAAGCGAAGAAGAAGCGGCGTTTATGGACGCCGCCGAAAGCGAGGACAGTTACTCCGAATATATGCGGAAAAAATTTATTAACAGGAGGTAAAAGATGAACGATTTTATTGCATCTTTACTCGGCGATTGGAGCACACAGATAAACGTGTGGTCGTCAATGTTAAAATTATTTTTAACGATCGTATTTACGGCGATAATCGGCAGCGAACGAGCCACCAAACGTCACGACGCGGGTCTGAGGACTTTTATCCTCGTAGGTCTTACCGCAAACATCGCGGCTATACTAGACCTTTATATTCTAAAGGATTTGGGCGCGTCGTTTTCCTTGCTGACCGCCGCAATTATGATAGGGCTTGCCATAATAGGCAGCAATACCATACTTTTCAGTTCTAAAAACCAGCTTAAGGGTCTTACCACTTCGGTAAGTCTGTGGGCAACGGGCATCGTTTCCGCAGTAATGGGGTTCGGGCTGTATTCCTTGGCGATTATCGGATACGTCGTCTTGATACTTATTATCGCCATATTCCCGAATATGGAAAAGAGATTTAAAAATAAATCCAAACGAATCGAACTCCACATCGAACTCGAAAGCCGCAGCTGTCTGCGCGAATTCATAACCACAGTAAGAAAGCTTGGCTTCCAAATAAGCGAAATAGAAATCAACCCCGCATACGCAAACTCGGGGCTTGGCGTTTACTCTGTAGTACTTAAAATGCAAACCGAAAATTTGCGCAAAAAAACGCACAAAGAGCTTATTGAGGCGCTGTCTTCGATAACCTGCGTAAGCTATATAGAAGAAATTACCTGAAAATTTAAACTTTACAAAAACTGCCGACAGTTTAACGTCGGCAGTTTTTTTGTGATTTTTTTATTCTTCGTCGCCTTTCAAACGTTTTACGGCGGTGTCGGCCTCGTCGAATGAAAAGCCTTTTGATATGAGATATCTGTATGTTTTTTGCAACGTTTGCGCGTCTGATTTTTTGCCGCGCGCATATTTTTCGGCAACGGCTATCGCGGCGTCCGTTTGATCGCCTAAGTCCGAAAGGGCATTTTCCGCGGTTTCTTCATCCATTCCCTTTCGCTTTAATTCCTGCTTTAACAAAAACGCACCCTTTTTGTCGCTGTACGTTTCAACGTAGCGTTTTGCGTAATATTCGTCGTCCAAAAAGCCGTATTCTTTAAGTTTTTCGATAACGTTATCGCAAACGGCGGGGGTAAAGCCTTTTTCTTTAAGATAGTCCCTCGTCTGTTTTTCGCTCTTTACCGAGCCGGAGAGGAAGGTCATAGCGCGGTCGAGTGCGACAGACCTCTCGGATTCGAGCTGAACCTTTTCAAGCGTATCCTCGTCTATCTGCATGCCCGCTTTCAGGCGGTTTTTGACCACCGTTTCAAGCTCCATTCCGCAAAGAAACTCGCCGTCCAGAAAAATATTACACCTTTTTGCATTTTTTACCTGAGGCGTTATTGCCGTTATCGTTTTCATTTCAGTAATGATAGAAATATTCGCCCATCGGCTTGCAATCCAGCTTTCCAAGCAGCGCGTCACGCATATCCGCAACGAAGCCATCAAGCAAAACACGCGGTAAAACGCAGGTTATCCGCACGTTTCCGCCAAAATCGGAATTGAGAATCTTTACCTTTTTGCCCGCAACGAATTTTAAAAAAGCGGGGTAAATATCATAATTAAGCTCCACGTTCAATTCGGTTGAAAGCTCGTTTGAAACAACTTCCGCCCCGTTCAAGCACGACGCTACGCAACCGGAGTACGCGCGCACCAAACCGCCCGCGCCGAGTTTTATCCCGCCAAAATACCGCGTTACGACCGCGGCGGTCATACATAGCTTTTTGTTTTTCAACACGTCGAGCATGGGCATGCCCGCCGTACCTTGCGGCTCGCCGTCATCCGAAAATTTGCACAGATTTCCGTCCTCGCTGGCGACGTAAGCGTAGCAGTTGTGCGTGGCGTCCGAATGAGCCTTTCTGACCTCGTCGATAAACGCCTTTGCCTCGCTTTCGCCCTCCACGCGCTTGACCTTACAAATAAAGCGCGATCTCTCTATAACTACCTCGTTTTCAAATTCGCCGAGGACGCTCAAATAACTTTCAACCATCGATTTTTGTGCGAAAAAGGGCACTTATTCGGTTATGAGCACCGCCTTGATACGGCGTATGCCGGCTGAGGACGATTGCTCTTTTACTATTTTGAACTTGCCGAGCTCACCCGTGCTTGCCGCGTGCGGGCCGCCGCAGATCTCCCTTGAAAAATCGCCTATGGAATAAGTTTTTACTACGTCGCCGTATTTATTGGTAAATACGCCAACGAAATTTTGTGCTTGTGCCTCCTCTACGGGCATCTCCTTCATTACGACGGGGATATTTTGCGCTATAACGTCGTTGACCATATCTTCAACCGCCTTTATTTCCTCTGCGGTCATCGGGCGGGGGAAGTTGAAGTCGAAACGCAATCTCTCCTCGGTTATGTTAGAGCCTTTCTGAGAAATATCTTCGGAAAGCACTTTTTTGAGCGCCGCGTTCAAAAGGTGCGTTGCCGTGTGCAGTTTAGTGGTTTCTTCCTTGTGGTCGGCAAGACCGCACGCAAACTTTTGCTCGCTGCCCGCGTGGGATTTTGCCTGATGCTCGGCGTACGCCTTTTCGTACCCCTCTTTATCCACCGTATAGCCCTTTTCTTCGGCGAGCTCTTTGGTTATTTCAAACGGGAAACCGAACGTATCGTACAGTCTGAACGCGGTCTTTCCCGGAAATACTGTGCCGGGTATATGGGTTATTACTTTATTGAATTCTTTCAACCCGCCTTCCAAAGTCTTGGAGAACTTTTCTTCTTCTGCGGCGAGTTCCTTAGATATCTTAGCCGAATTTTCCTTTAATTCGGGATAAACGTCGGCATATTTTTCAACAAAAACTTCGGCGAGGGCGTTCAATCCTCCCTCGGGCAGACCGAGGTTCCTCCCGAAGCGTACCGCGCGGCGTATCAATCTGCGCAAAACGTAGCCTTGATCGGTGTTGGACGGAACTATGCCCTTTACATCGCCCAACAAAAACGTAGCGGTCCTGACGTGGTCAAGCACTATTCTGTACGCCTTGGTTATCTCGGGGCTTTCGTCGTATTTTTTGCCCGTGAGCTCCTCCAACTTGTCCTTTGCTGCGGCAAAGAGATCGGTATCGTAAACGGTTTTTGCTCCCGTCATTATGCAAAGCGTCCTTTCAAGCCCCATGCCGGTATCAACGTTCTTTTGTTTAAGCGGCTCGTAAGCGCCCGCCTCCGTTTTGTTGTATTGCATAAAGACGTCGTTCCATATTTCCATAAACGCGCCGCAATCGCACGAAGGATTGCACTCGGGCGAGCATTTTGCTTTTCTGATTATATGCATCTCGGTGTCCGGTCCGCACGGTCCGGTAAGCCCTGCGGGGCCCCACCAGTTTGCACTTCTCGGTAAATAATATATATTTTCGGGCTTAATGCCGCATTTAAGCCAAAGTTCTGCGGCCTCCTCGTCGCGCGGGGCTGTTTCGTCGCCGGCAAAAACCGAAACGGCAAGATCGTCGACGGAAATGCCCAGATATTCGGGCGAAGTTAAAAATTCAAAGCTCCAAGGGATCATTTCCTTTTTGAAATAATCGCCGAGAGACCAGTTGCCCAACATCTCGAAAAACGTGCAGTGCTTATCGTCGCCCACCTCGTCGATATCACCGGTGCGCACGCATTTCTGCACGTCCGTAAGGCGAACGCCGGCGGGGTGCTTTTCACCCAAAAGATACGGCACTAACGGGTGCATGCCGGCGGTAGTAAATAAAACCGTCGGGTCGTTTTCCGGTATAAGGCTTGCCGAGGGTATCCTTTTGTGCCCCTTGGATTCAAAAAAAGAAAGGTATGTTTCCCTTAAACTATCTGACGTGAAAGTCTTCATAAAAAATGTAACCTCCGATAAGCATGCGGCATAAAAAACCGCTTACGTTTTATTATACATTTTTCTTTTGAAGTTGTAAAGATTTTTTCCTTAAAGGTTTAAATATTTTTAATAATTACCTTCGTGTGGCATTTTTGGAAACAAAAGTAAATATTCGACAACAAACGCGCGCAGAATTTATTAAAATTTAAAACTTTTGAAAATATTAATATACATTTAACAATTTTTGTACTATAATAAATACTATAATTAACGCATATTTCGTTCTTAGGTAGAAAACTATGAATTTGATGAAAAAAATTTATAAAAGACCGATAGGCGTATGCACTATAGCGGTAGTGGCTTTGGCTCTCGGCATATTATTTACTTTTCAAATGCCCACCGCGCTGCTCCCGAACATTGCATACCCTGCGCTCGGAGTAACCGTCGCCTATCCCGGGGCAAGTGCCGAAACGTGCGACGAGGAATTGCGCCCCGTTATCGAAGGAACTATAAAAACGCTGAGCAACGTAAATTCTCTGACTTCGTACAGTATTGAAAACGCCTGCATCAGCGCGGTCGTTTTCGACTACGATACGGACATCGACGCTAAAATATCCGAATTACGAGATAAATTCGCGTTGGTAACGTTCCCTTCGGCGTGTTACGACCCCATTTACACTAAACTGGATTTTAACGGTATGGCGGTGGCGACCGTTTCCTTATATAATACGACGGACGTTTCCATAGCCTATAAAGACGCTGACGCCCTAAAGGAAAAACTGCTTGCGGTAGAAAACGTGGCGTCCGTTTCCGTTTACGGCGTGCCGAACGAGCAAATTGTCATAACCCCGATAAACGGGCTTGAAATGGCGGGGCTTGCAATAATTCAAACCTTATCCGCAGACACACAGTTGAACATTCCGCTCGGAACTCTCGAAGAAAACGGTGGAAAAGTAGCTTTCCGCAACGAGTTTGCAACCGAAACTATCGAGGATATAGAAAACACCCCCGTCCAAATACCTTTAGACAGCACTTTTGCATCTTACCTGCGCGTAGCAAAAATTGCGATACAATATTTAAACGACACCCCATCCGCCACTTTGCAAGAGCACCGCGATAAACTTTTCGATGCCTACGAATCTTTTACGTCCGCTACCGTTTCGGATGGCGAAGACGTGGCGAATCTGCTTAAAGAACTACTTTATAGCGATATTTTAACGGAGTTTTTAAACGAATACGGCCTCGGCGAATACATGGACCGTATAGAGGCGTTGATAACTTTATTGGAAAAGAGCGAAACGCTCGAAATACCTTCCGAAGTTTTAAGCGAGGCGCAAGACGCCGTTAAGGAGCTTTTGAACGACGAGTTTTGGGAAAAATATCAGGCTTTGATAGATTTCAGAGCTTTGCAGGAATACACCAACCCCATAACGGGCGAAGTTACCATAGACGACCTTACCGCAGAAGATTACGTGGAAATTTTAAACATTCTCGGCATAGAGTTGCCCATAAACGTCACGCCGGAGTTTGTAAAGCTCGTAATGCAGGCGGACGTATCTTCCTTGAAGTACGACGCGGACGGAAGCACGAATTTAAACGTTTACGTTAAGGATATAGCCTCCGTTTCGGTCGTTTCCGAATTCGATTCCAAAGATTACATAAACGCCACGCCGTCCGTTACGCTCGAAGTTTACGGGATATCCGGCGCAAACACCGCGGAAATTTCCAAAGCGGTTAAAAAAATAACGCAGGAATTTCAATCAACGTCTTACGTGGTTTTATTGGACGATCAATCTCAATTCGTGAGCGACAGTATTGCCAACGTAATTTCGTCAATGATAATAGGCGGCGTACTTGCCGTTTTGATAATTCTTCTGTTTACCCGCAAGGTACGCACTTCGCTTATTATTGCTATTACGATGCCTCTTTCGGTCTTGTGTACGTTAATTTGCCTGTACTTTATGGGCATAACTTTAAACATGGTATCGTTGGGAGGACTTGCCGTCGGTATAGGTATGCTCGTTGATAACAGCATAGTAGTTATTGAGAGCATTACTTTCGAGCGAGATAAAGGCAAAAGCGCGCTCGACGCCGCCGTTGACGGAACTAAGCTCGTTATGAGCTCTTTGATAGCTTCAACGCTTACTTCTATATGCGTATTCTTCCCCATACTGTTCACCACCGGACTGACAAAGATGATATTCACAGATCTTTCCTGGTCGGTCATCTTCTCTTTGACTTTCTCGTTGATAGTTGCAATAACCGTTATCCCCACGCTGTACTGCGCGGTTTATAACGACAAAATAATGCTCGGCGGCAGGGTGTTCAAGGCTAAAAAAGCCAAGGCCAAAGCCGAAACTAAAACCGCAGAAGAAACGACTGCAGCCGCCGAGGGAAAAGACGCAGAGATTGAAACCACCGCTACGGCAGAGGAAGAAACGACGGTTACCGCCGCTACGCCCGAAAAAAAGCCGAAAACAAAAAAGAGAAACTTCCTCGCTCGGTTTTACGATATGTTGCTGCCGTTGACGCTGAAACACCGCTGGATCACCTTATTGATAGCTTTAGTTCTGTTTGCCGGCAGCGTAGGGCTGGTATTTATTGCGGGCACGGATTTTCTGCCGCCCGTCGATCAGCGCACTATTGAAGTAAAAATTTCTTACGACGCGGTGGATAGCTTAGAATATTGCGAACGGACGACTATGGATATCTACTCAAAAATATACGAGAACGTGCCGGAAATAAAATACATATCCGTAAACGTTGGCAAAAACGGCATGCTCACCATTGCCAACTCGGGAGTTATCAGAATTATACTCGACGACAAGGGCAGAAGCACCAAAGCCGTACTTAAAGACGTAAGAAACATAGCTCATACCGACGACTTGACCGTATCCGTTACAGAGGTGGACGGCGTGCTCGCGTCGTTAATGAGCGGTTTAGGTATAACTACTGACATAACGGCAACGATAACCGGCCCCGATTTTGAAACGATGAAAGAGGTCTGCGATAAAATTATCGATACTACGATGGCGTCGGACAGCCGTTTTGATAGCGTAAGGACTGATATATCCGAAGAAATACTCGAATACAAAATAGTGATAGACAGAATGAAATGTCTGCAATACGGCATAGACTATCAAGTTGCTGTCGCGTCGTTGAGGGCGGGCATAGCGGGTTACACCGCCTGCACTGCAGAAATAGACGATAAATCGGTAAACGTCGTCGTCCGTTTCAGCGAAGGTACTATTGAAGATTATTACGGCGGAATCGAAAATTACGTTTTGGGTTACGACGAAGGCGAAAGCATAAAATTAAAGGACGTTGCCTTAATACAATCCGCCTACACCCCCACGAAGATAAACAAGACGAACGGACTTTATACCGTAAACATCGCGGCTGAAACCGCAGAGGGATGGGATACGGGTTCGGCAAGCGCAAAGTTGCTTGAAGCTATCAACACAGTAGTACCTCAATACGAAGGCTTTTCCGTTGTAGAAGGCGGCATAGGCTACTATATGAACGAGGTTTTGGGCGGACTGGTAATTTCTCTTATTATTTCATTTTTGCTGTTGTTCGCGGTAATGGCGTGCCAGTTCGAATCTCTCAAAAAGCCGTTTATAGTTATCTTTGCAATACCTTTCTCATTTACCGGCGGGTTTTTGGCGCTGACTATCGCGGGGATATCGCTCAACGTCGTTTCTATGTTCGGTTTGATAATGCTTATGGGCGTAGTCGTAAACGACGCAATAGTCATGATAGACCGCATAGGGCAACTTGAGAAGGAAATGTCGCCCTACGAGGCGGTTATCGCGGGCAGTAAATCGAGAATGCGCGCAATTTGGATGACTACGCTGACTACCGTTTTGGCTCTCGTTCCGCTTGCGCTCGCCATAGGTAAAGGTTCGGAACTCATGCAACCTCTCGGCGTGGTCGTGATAGGCGGCTTGCTACTTGCAACCTTCGTAACGCTGATATTGATACCCGTAATGTATTCGATATTGAACCGCGTAAAAGTGCCGAAAAACTAAAAAATTGCAAATTAAAACCGACCGAAATGAAGTGAACCCAAAAGTTTGGACAAAAATTTTAATTTAAAATAAGCACGATATTCTTCGCTTAAAGCGAAATAATAACGTGCTTTTTCTTATTATAAATACTTAATTTGCTAAGCAATCTCACTTGTCCAAATGGCAAATATCCCTTCAAAGCAATCTCACCATGCCGACCTACCCAAGCATGTCTTTATCGTCGTTTCCTTCGATATCTTTATCGACGTTAGGCAAATTTTTATAGGGATTCGTCTTGCTTACTTGAATTATGGAACAGATTAAAGTATATATACCGAACAGACCTGCCAAAATCGAAACTATCAGACCGATGAAAGAGTTTATCAAACCGCCGCTATCTTTTCCGAAATGGTTCAATAACGTGGCGATCAAGTTGGGTATTGAGAAGAGTGCGTCTATCATCATGAGTGAACGTAGAGTTATAATAGTAACGTCCTCTTTCCTGCCGCCTGCCCTGATTATATTGAAAATGGCAAGAGCTACTCTGTACAAGGTGTAAACGGCACTGGCTATCACAAAAAACGTCGAATTTCCGGCGATAAACGGGCTTTCCGTAAATACCGAGTGCATAAACGCGACGCCCATGACTACGGAAGATAATATTATCATTATACCGCACATCAAACAAGCGATTGCCGCGCGGTATCTGCCCCCGCTGACGAAAACCGTCTCGCCGTCCACCCTTCCGGGGCTACTATGCAATACGACCAAAACGCGCATCCAGACAATCACCGTATAAATGAGCGCGTAAGTGGCGTACCATATAGAGTTATAGCGTATTGCCACAATGACGTTCAAAGTTATAAATAAAATATTGATGCTAAGCGCCAAAATAGAATTTACAACGGTTCGATAGCCGTAAATTCTCAAATATCCCCGCACGAAACCGTTCTTCTTGAAAAAGTCTGAAAGGGTATGTTTTATTGTCGGAGACAAAATAATCAATACCCATAACAAATAGCCCAAAGCTATCGTCCCCAAGGCAAACAGCGTTATCATCAAGAATATCATAATATTGTTCTGCGTGCCGGATATAACAATTGCAATTGCGATAGCAAAAGATATAAGTACGGTGGAAACAACCAACGCCAGAAAACGCCTTGAAGGGTTTTTTAAATTTTTAATGATTCTTTTACCGCCCTTCAATATTTACCTCCATAGATACCGCCTCGTCCGTTTTATCGTCGTTTTTATCGCCGTCAGAAACTGCAACTTCTTGCTCTGCCACAGCCTCAGCCTCGGGCAAAACTACGGATTTTACGTTTAACTCTTTTAATTTATTTTCGATATACAAACTTACTATAACGCTCGTACCCAAAGCTATTACAACCAAGCCGTACAACCCCAGTATAACGGAAATTACCCTGCCGAGCGGCGTTACCGCAGCGATGCCGCCGAAGCCTATCGTCGTCATAAAGGTAAAGCAATACCATAAAGCGTCTGCCGAAGAACTTATGCCGGGTTCGGCATGGTGCAACAGTACGGACGCCAGATCAAGACACAAAAACATGCCGAATATGATTTCCGGCGTGTAGGTTTTTATAAGTACCTTTATAAAATTGTTTGACGCGTAATGTTTATCAACCAATTCAAACAGCGCGATAACGCCGTTTATTACAAACATAAAACCGTAAATAACAACTTGTTCGTGCAAGTCGCCGCCGATGTGCGAGAACAGTTCGTAACAGTGTATAATATGTATTAAAGCGGCGATGCCGTTTTTTACGGTAACGCGGCTGTCGCCCCGGTTATGTAATATTTCCAAAAAACACTCGACGGCTTCCGCACACGCCGAAACGCCTATCGCCGCGATTACAACGTCGTTTACTCTGTTGAAAGAAAAGGCAATCGTTATCGCCACCGCAAGGTGCACTACTCCAACCGCGCCGAAGGATATCTTTTCCTTCTTTTCGGGCGACAATATCACCCTCGATACGTTCAGATAAATGGCAAACACCATATAAACCAGCAACGCCGCGGGCAAAATTTTAATTATTTCTTCGGGAAAAGCCAAAAAAACTGCGCCGTATATCAAAACGAAAAGCGCCGCAATACGGTCACCGTACACAAAAAACTTTAATTTTTTTTCGTTAGTATTTTCCATATATTTTCTCCCCATTAAAACAGAAGTTTTGCCTTTTCAGGTAAATCCAGCACTTTTGAATTATCGCCGCGTATTCTGAACGACTCCACGTGGAACGTCCTGTGCGGCACGATATATATCCTCTTTCCGTGCCATATTTTCGAAACGTCGCTGCTCAGCGCGCCTTTTTTCAGGATATAATCGGCGAGATCGGAATTGAGATCGATTATCGCCGCCGAATAGCCTTCGGCAAACAGGTCGAGCAGAGCCGTCCTTATCTTCAAAATAACGTAATCGTTGGAATATATCTTTCCGTCACCGTGGCAATACGGACATTCCTGCACGAGCATAGACGTGGATTCTTTTCTCTTTTTCTTGCGGGTAAACTCTACGAGCCCAAGCTCCGACATCCCCCGCACCGTGCACTTGCTCCTGTCTGATTTAAGCGCGTTTTCCAGCGTTTCAACCACTTTGTCGCGGTGCAGCTTGTCCTCCATATCTATAAAATCAACGACCACTATTCCGCCTATGTTTCTCAGACGAACCTGCCTTGCTATTTCCTTTGCTGCAAGTAGGTTGGTTTCAAATACCGTTTCTTCCAGATTATTATTCCCGGTGAATTTGCCGGTATTTACGTCTATCACGGTAAGGGCTTCGGTTTTATCTATTATAAGGTAGGCTCCGCTTTCAAGCTCCACGCGGTTTCGCAACAGCTTATCGACTTCTTTATCCAACCCGAAATATTTGAACATGTCGGTGTTTTTGTCGAAAAGTTTTGCCTTTTTTCTATATTCCGCACGCCTGAAACTGCCACTTGCACGCAACGTCAACTCGTCGTAAAGTTCCTTGGAGCCTATGTAGATATGCTCTACGTCCTGAGAGTACACGTCGCGCATGATTCTGGAAATCAAGTCCGCTTCCTCGTGAACGAGCGCAGGCGCCTCGGCTGTTTTTACGGTCTCCATCATATCGAGATATTGATTATGCAACGCTTCCGCCTCTCGTTTGAGTTCCAACCTGTTCGCCTTTGACGCGGCGGTGCGGACAATAAACCCGCCACCGTACTTTTTACTTATGCTCTCCGTCAACTTTTCGAGCCGCTCGCGCGCGGACTCATCCTCTATCTTTCTGGATATGCCGACCACGTTGTAATTTGGCATATAAACGAGATACACTCCCGCAAACGAAAGATAAGGCGAACATTTTGCACCCTTGGTGCCGTATGCATCTTTGACGACCTGAACAAGTATTTCGTCACCCTCTTTCACTTCGGGAAAGACCGGAATATCTCCGTCCGGTATATCGTTTTTATCGGGCAAAATATCGGTAACGCACATATACGCGTTCTTTTTAAGCCCAAGGTTCACGAATGCCGCCTGCATACCGCCTAAGACCGTCATTACCCGACCTTTGTAAATATTGCCGACGGCGCTTGAATTGTCCTCTTTTTCAATGTGATATTCAAGCAGCTTCGTCCCTTCCGCAAGAGCCGCTATATAATTGCCGCCGTTACTGTCAAGATAGATGTTTTTTACCATACCTAAAAATTTGGTTTGCCTATCCCTGATGTCCTACCGGTTGAGCGAATCGACTTCGCAGTTTTTGTAAAAATACGTGTTTATATGCGAAAAAGGCCACTTTTACTCTTTGGAAATCAGTTCCCAAACTTCCGCGCCATCGGCGGCAAAGGCTTCTTCCTTAACTATTTTCAAATGTCCGCCGCCGTAAATTTCTTTCAGCTTTCCGGCAAACAGGTCCGGTCGAAGAACTTCATTCCCCGCCGCCAGAACCGCCTCTAAGCCGTCATCGCGCTCTCGCAGAGAATATATCTTTTCTCGCACGTTCTTTTCTTCGCCCTTCTT
>CAJOMS010000015.1 GCA_905235795.1 uncultured Clostridia bacterium
TTTTTAGCCGAGCAGGGCGGTTTATTTTGACATAGGCTGATAAAACGAACTTTTTCACCACGAAAACAAGGAAAAATTGTCGAAAAAGTCAACAAAAAACGCAATAGCTACTAATTGCTACTGCGTTTTTTAATGTTTTAGCGCCGCGCCGCAATTTATGCGGCGCGGCGCGTGTGAAATTACCTGTTTTACTGCCGATTTTAAAGCCTTTAATTGCCGATTTTAATGCCGTTAACAACCGCCGATATAATACCGGACGCAATACTTCGCGCGGCAAAAACTTAAAATTCTACGTGTTTTACGCCCTTTTTGTTGCTGTAACGGTAAAGAATTATTTTGTGACCGATGGTGGCAACGCATTCGGCACCGAGTTCGGCGGCAAGGTCGTCACCGAGTTCGGCGGCGGTAAACGCGGCGTTTTTAAGCACGGTGAGTTTTACGAGTTCGCGCGCATCGAGAGCGAGAGATACTCCGTCTAAAAAAGTTTGGGTAAAGGTGCCGTCCTCTTCGTTGACGCTCGTTCTGCCTACTTGACAAATCGGTTCAAGATCGGCGGCAAGACTTCTTAAATTGCTTCTTTGTTTGGAATTAAGCATTTTTTCTCCTTGAATATAAAATACGTTTAGTCAATAAAATCAAATTCTACGTCGCCTATTACCACGGTGTCACCGTCGTGCGCGCCGAGCTTGCGCAACTCCTTAATAACCCCTTTTTCACGCAAAGTCTTTTGCATGTAAGCAAGGGAATCGTAATCGTCGAGCACGACGTTGCGTATCAACAAATCGACAAGCGGGCCGAACACCACATATGCGCCGTCCTCATCGCGCTCTATCTCAAATTCATCGTCGTTGGGCCGCGTGTAAACGAACGGCTCGTACTCGATAGGCGCCGGCGGGGGAAGCGTTTTAAGCAGGGCATAGATTTCGTCGAGCGCGGCGGCAAGCCCTTCGGCATTGATTGCCGAGCACGCAAAAATTTTGTATTTTCTGCCAAACTTCTTTTTGAACGCTTTAAGATTTTCTTCCGCACCGAAAATATCGCACTTGTTGGCTATTACCACCTGCGGCAACTGCGCCAGCGCGGGGCTGTAATCTTTAAGCTCTTTGTTTATCTTTATAAAATCTTCTATAGGATCGCGCCCTTCCACGCCGGAAATATCGACCACGTGGGCGAGCATCCTCGTCCTTTCGATGTGGCGCAGAAAATCATGGCCGAGCCCGGCTCCGTCGGCGGCGCCTTCGATTAGCCCCGGAATATCCGCAACCACGAAGGTATCGTCGTAACGCGAAACCACGCCGAGATTTGGCGAAATGGTGGTAAAGTGATAGTTAGCTATCTTTGGCTTTGCGCCCGAAATTTTGGAAAGCATGGTGCTTTTGCCCACGTTGGGGAAACCCACCAAACCTACGTCCGCAATCACCTTCAATTCGAGCGTAACGTAGCGAACGGGCGTTTTTTCGCCCTTTTGCGCAAAGTGCGGGGTGTGGCGTTTACTGGTGGTAAAGCGCAAATTGCCCTTGCCCCCGCGCCCGCCTTCGAGCACCTTTACGGTTTGCCCCTCGCTGTACACGTCGGCAATTATCATTCCGCTGTCGCGGTCTTTTATAACGGTACCGAGCGGAACGTAAATATATTTATCGCTGCCGTTTTTGCCGTGGCAGTTGTTAGTTCCGCCGCGCTCGCCGTTTTCCGCGGTAAATTTGTGCGTGAATTGAAATTCCACGAGGCTTGTCTTGGAACCGTCCCCCACGAAGTACACGCTGCCGCCGTCGCCGCCGTCGCCGCCGTCCGGACCGCCGGTCGCAACGCCTTTAAAGTGCTTGAAGGACGTCATTCCGTCGCCGCCGTCGCCCGATTTTATTGATATAACCTCACTATCTACAAACATAATTTCTCCATAAGTGCCGTATTTCGCACGTTATTTGCTATAAATTCTTTTCTTTATACTCGCACAGCTCGCACAGGGCGCACGTTGCGCACGCCGGCTTTTGAGCCTTGCACACCCTTCTTCCGTGGTATATCAAATAGTGGTGCGCCTTGGACCATTCGGATTTTTTTATCCTTTTCATCAGCTGTTCTTCCGTTGCGAGAACGTTGTTAGCCTTTGCGAGACCTATTCTGTTTGACACTCTGAAAACGTGGGTATCCACGGCGATGGCGTCGCCGCCGCAACCTACGCTGTAAACGACGTTTGCGGTTTTTCTGCCCACGCCTGCCAGCGTCCGCAATTCTTCAAGCGTTTGCGGAACCTGCCCGTCGTATTTATCGACGAGGTCTCTGCAAGTTGATAATATATGCTCCGCCTTGCTCCTGTAAAGCCCGCATGAATATATCTTCTGCCCCAACTCGTCCACCGAAAGAGTAAGGAATTTTTCCGGCGTATCGTACGTTTTAAACAATTCTGACGTAACCTTGTTTACGCGTTCGTCCGTGCATTGAGCCGAAAGCATTACCGCAATAAGCAGTTGAAAGTTGTTTTCAAACTGCAAAGCGGGCTTTGCGTCCGGGTATTCGAGAGCGAGTTTACGTATGATTTCGGCGGATTTTTTATCATTCATCCGCGTTGCCCTTTCCCAAAACAGCTCTATAAACTTTTCTGAATATCTTATCCGCTTTATCTATAGAGTACAGCACTATCTTTTCGTCTTCCGTTTCCACCACTATTCTGCCCGTGCCCATAATCATCTCTGCAAGCGAACGTTTCAAGCGCACGTCCAGCACGTCGCCGAGAGCTACGCTTTCACAGCTGTCGTGTTTGGAAGAATGTAAAATAAGCAACCTGCTTTCGGTAACGGCATATTCGGTGCCGTTCAATTCGGCGTTCTTTTCCGAAACGGAAAAAAACCATATTCCAACGGGTATAAGGTGCAAAACTATAGCCACGATGGAAAGCACGAGGTAATATACGTTAAAGGCTTGACCGAATATCCGGTTTGAAATCGCCCACCCGAGTATAACGCCTTCCGCCGCAAGCCACAGCACGATTAGCGGAAACACGTTTAAAGAACGCGTGGTAAGATAATCGTTTTCCTTAACCTTGCCCATCCAAACGATGTTTTCGCCTTCGTTAAGATATTGTTCAATTCTTTTCTCTTCCATAACAAGTCCCCTTTTTTATTTAACCGCCGGAAATAATTCGGCCGGCGGAAATTTCAAATTTTTTATATTCCATATTTTTAAAGCCGTCGTCTTCCTCTGTACAGGTTATAATGGTTTGCACGCCTTCGGTCCTTTTCAAAACCCTGCCCCTGCGGGAAGAATCGAGCTCGCTCAAAGCGTCGTCTAACAGCAGAACCGGGTATTCGTGGAACCTGAAGTTGAAAACTTCGAGCTCGGCAAGTTTAAGCGAGAGCGCTGCCGTGCGCTGCTGCCCCTGCGAACCGTAAATCTTGACGTCCTCCCCGTTTATCTTGATTTTCAAGTCGTCGCGATGAGGCCCCACCGTGGTATAGCCGAGAGCTATATTCTTTTCTAAACTCTCTTTCAAATCTTCAATAATTTGCTCCGCTATCTGTTCCTCTCCGCCCTCGTAACGATAACCTGCCGAAACTTCGAGCTCCTCTGCTCCGTCCGTAATAAAACCGTGAGCATCTTTTGCATAAGGGGAAAGCAACCGCAAAAATTCGTTGCGCGCCTTTACTATGACCGCGGCGGAATTAGCGAGCTGCACGTCCCATATCGGCAGCGTATCTCTTATCAGGTCTTTATTTTCGTCCTTTAACAAAGTGTTCCTTTGAGAAAGTATCTTTTTGTATCTCTGCAGGGCATAAAAATACTTTTTATCCATCTGCGAGAGAGAAATATCCAAAAATCTGCGCCTGTCCTCCGGGCTTTCCTGTATAAGTTTAAGCTCGCCGGGGTTGAAGAACACGGAATTGATATTGCCGAGAAGTTCTCCCATTTTAAGCGTTTCAACGCCGTTTATGCGCACGTTTTTTTTATCGGGCAGAAATGTCAGATCTACGTTGACCGTTCCGTAAGCCGTTGCCGCCCTGCCCGTTATGCGCGCCGAAGATTCGCCGTAGCGTATTACCTGTTTGTCCCTCGTCGCGCGCGGCGAATAGCCCGTGCACAAATAAAAAACCGCCTCCGCACAATTAGTTTTGCCCTGAGCGTTCTTTCCCGTTATCACGTTTACTCCGCTTGAAAACGAAAATTTTTCCTCTGCGTAATTTCTGAAATTTTTAAGTTCAAGGCTCTCTATATACATACGGCTCGCCGAAAATAAAATCATCCGAATATAAAAATATGCTCAAATTGACTTTATTTTATTTTTAAAATGTTGTATAATAATATTTACATCGTTCGTGCTGCATATTGCAAAAGGCACAAATGCAGTATTCATTTAAAATTATATCAAAATTATAATTAAAATGCAATCTTCACAGAGGTGAAAAATGGAATCATTCGAGATTTTATGGAATAACGCGCTGAAAACTCTTGAAAAAACCGTGAGTACCATAGCTTATTCTACTTATATCACCAAACTGAAACCCGTTGATATCGACGGGTCCGTTTTGATACTTTGCTCCGGCAGCGAGGCGTTTTCGGCATATATTACCGAAAGGCTTTCCGACAAAATAAGAGAAGCTTTGGTAGGCCTTAACGCCGGCGTTACCGATTTTTTGCTGGTTGCCGGCAACACGCGTGAAGATTATTTGAAAAGCAAAGTCTACGACAGGCACGAAATGCCTTTCCCCACTATGCCCATCGATCCCAAATACACTTTCGATTCTTTCGTGGTGGGCAACTCGAACAAGATACTTTACGCCGCCGCGCAAGCGGTTGCCGAAGCGCCCGGTCAATCTTATAACCCTCTGTTTATTTACGGCGGCTCCGGCTTGGGCAAAACGCACATTATGCACGCCATAGCAAATTACATAAACGAAACCGCGCCTCAGACAAACGTGCTGTACTCCACGTGTGAAAATTTCACCAACGAACTCATAGATTCCATTCGCACGCGCTCGCTAGCGAGAAACAGCGAGGCGGATTTCAGAAGAAAATACAGAAACGTTGACGTGCTTATCGTCGACGACGTTCAATTTCTTGCAAACAAAAAGACCACTCAAGAAGAATTTTTTAACACCTTTAACGCGCTGTTTGCAATGAATAAACAGATAATCCTTTCGGCAGATTGCCCTCCGCAGAACATAGAAACGCTTTCAGACAGGCTGATCACGAGGTTTTCCGGCGGGCTCACCGCGCAGGTTCTTCCGCCGGATATAGAAACGAAGATAGCGATTCTCCAAAAAAAGGCGGCTGCGAAAAAGGCGGTTATCCCGTTAGACGTCGCTACCTACCTCGCCGAAAACTCCGGGAACGACGTGCGCACCCTCGAAGGTCAGCTGCACAAAGTCATATTCGCGTCCATCCTGCGGGAGGAGCCTATTTCCTTGGAGCTTGCAAAAGCCGCTCTTAACGAAACTGCCGCTCCCGCTACCGAAGTGGTTACCACAACCAATATAATTCACGCCGTTTGCGAATATTACAACGTATCCGAAGCAGACCTTCTCGGCAAAAAGAAAAACAAGGAATTCGCCGAACCGCGTCAAATTTGCGTTTACCTCATAACCGAACTTATGACTTTGCCGCTCGTTTCCGTAGGGCAAGCCATAGGCGGGCGCGACCACACAACCGTTATACACGCAAGGGACAAAATAGCCAAACTCGTTGCCGAAAACGAAAGGTTCGCAACCGAAGTAAACGACTTGAAAAATATGATATTAAAAAAGTAAAAACCGCCTGAATCACGCGTTATCGCGTTATTTTATAAAAAAGTATGATAAACAGATATTCCGAAGGCGTGTACGATGCCGTTGTTATAGGCGCAGGCCACGCAGGTTGCGAAGCAGCGCTTGCACTTGCCAGAACAGGCATGAACACAGCCCTTTTAACTTTAAATTTGGATAGCATCGCGTTTATGGCGTGCAATCCCTCCATAGGCGGGACCGCAAAGGGCCACCTCGTAAGGGAATTGGACGCATTAGGCGGCGAAATGGGCGTTATTGCAGACAAAACCACCCTGCAAATCAAAATGCTTAACAGGGGCAAAGGCGCGGCGGTACAATCGCTACGCGCGCAGGCAGATAAGAACCGCTATCACACCGAAATGAAAAAAGTCCTCGAAAACACACAAAATCTGCACATTTTGCAGTCTGAGGCGGTCGAGATTTTAACAGACGGCAAGTCAGTTACGGGTGTTCTTACGGCTTTCGGCGGCATCCTCTATTGCCGCGCGGTAGTGGTTGCAACGGGCGTATATCTTAACGGCAAAATATTTGCCGGCGAATACAGCAAAGAGAGCGGACCTTCCGGCTTTGCTCCGGCAAACTCCTTGACCGCAAACCTTATAGACCTCGGTTTCAACGTGCGCAGGTTCAAGACCGGCACCCCCGCAAGGCTGGACGGGCGAACGATAGACTATTCCAAATGCGAGATTCAGCACGGCGAAGAAAACGTTTATCCGTTTTCCTACACTACCGAGCGCGTGCCCGTGGAAACGCGCCCGTGTTACCTTACTTATACCAACGAAAAAACGCATGAAATAATAAAAAACAACATCCACCGCAGTCCGCTTTACGGCGGGGCGATAAAGGGCGTCGGGCCGAGATATTGTCCTTCTATAGAAGACAAAGTCGTTCGCTTTGCCGATAAGGACAGGCACCAGATCTTTTTGGAACCGGAAGGCGAAGATACGGACGAGGTTTACGTTCAGGGAATGAGTACGTCCCTTCCGCACGACGTTCAAAAGGCTATGTACCGCACGATAGCCGGTTTGGAAAATTGTGAAATCGTGCGTTATGCTTATGCAATTGAGTACGATTGCATCGATACGCTCGACGTGCTGCCCACCCTCGCATATAAAAAGATAGACGGGCTGTACACGGCCGGGCAGGTGAACGGAACGAGCGGTTACGAGGAGGCCGCCGTGCAGGGACTGATTGCGGGTGCAAACGCCTCTTTGTATTTACGCGGCGAACAACCTTTAATCCTCGGCAGAGACGAGGCGTACGCCGGCGTGCTGATAGACGACCTCGTGACGAAGGGCACGAACGAGCCATACAGAATTATGACTTCACGCGCGGAATATCGCCTGCATTTAAGGCAGGACAACGCCGATTTCCGCCTCACCGAAAAGGGCAGAAAGGCAGGGCTCGTAAACGACGAGCGCTACGCAATTTTTCTTAGGCGCAAAGAGCTTTTGCAGCTCGCCAAAGCCGAAATGGACGAGGTGCGCTCGCCAAAGGTGTGCGCGGAATTCATGGCGATGCACGGCGCGCAGATAACCGGCGGAATTTCCTATAAAGATATGGTAAAACGCAACGTATCGGCAAACGAAATTCGCGACTACTTCGGCGCTTTCGAGGGGATTCCTCAAGACGTGCTTGAAATGTGCGAAACGGACGCTCGCTACGAAGGGTACCTTGCCCGCGGCATAGAACAAATAGAAAAAGCCAAACGGCTTGAAGATAAACTTTTGCCGGAAGATATAGACTATAACGCCATTGACGGGTTGCGCATAGAGGCGCGCCAAAAACTTTCAAAGATACGCCCCGTTTCGCTCGGGCAGGCGTCGAGAATCTCCGGCGTAAATCCGGCAGACATAGCCGTGCTGATGGTCTATTTAAAAAATAAGCCCCTAAATCGCGCATAAACGAGGTGTTTTATGGAAGAAGAAAACAAAAAGAAACCGGATTCAAAACCGAGTACCGAAAAACAAAAGCCCAAAAAAAAGAAACCTCAGGAAGATTTTAAACGTAAATATTTTGAATTTTACGACGACATTAAAATAAGCGACCGCCAAGACTGGTAGGTCGCTCGTTTTTTATACCGAAAGATTGCTTGTCTTTATCACTTTTTACTTAAAAGCCCGCTAAAACGCGCATTATCGGCACTTAATCTCTTTCGTAGATGGATACGGAGTCCTCGCCGTCTCTCCCCTTAAGGTGCACTACGATTTCTTCCTTTAAGGACGTGGGAACGTTTTTACCCACAAAATCTGCACGGATTGGCAATTCGCGATGTCCCCTATCTATAAGCACGGCAAGGCGGATGGAATTTGCTCTGCCCGCATCCATAATCGCCTCTATTGCGGCGCGGGTGGTCCTTCCTGTAAACAGTACGTCGTCAACCAAAATCACGTCCTTCCCTTCAAAGGGCAACAAGGCGTCCGGGGTGTTGACGAGCACCTCGTGATGCACGTCGTCGCGGTAATGCGTTATATCAAGCTCGTACACGGGCAATAAAATGCCTGAAGACGCGTTTATATTGTTGCTTATTATTTGCGCAAGCGGCACGCCGCGCGTTTTTATGCCGACGAGCACGGCGTTATCGAGCGGAACTCTTTCAACCACTTCGAAAGAGATTCTCGTCATCGCCCTTTTTATTGCCGTTTCGTCCAAAATCGTCGCTTTAAATTTCATATTGTTACCTTTCTTACGTGAAATATTCTATCATTTTAAAAATTAAGTGTCAACCTTTTTATTGTATTAACTTGTTTTTTTCGGGTGTCACATAGTATAATATAAGAAAAACAAAGGAGAATCTGCCATGCAAGATTTTATGAAAAACGTAACCGTATTAAATCACCCCTTGATCAACCACAAGATTACACACCTTTGCGACGTAAACACCAATACCAAAGAATTTAGAGAAATAGTCAGCGAACTTGCCATGCTTATGGGCTACGAGGCGTTCCGCGACCTTAAAACCGTAGACGTTGAAATTCAGGCTCCGCTGTCCAAATTCATGTCGCCCGTGATAGAAGATAAAATAACCATCGTGCCAATACTGCGTGCGGGCCTCGGCATGGTAGATGGTTTGACCGCTCTGTTCCCCAACGCCAAAATCGGGCATATAGGCCTTTATCGCGATAAAGAAACTTTAGAGCCGCACGAATATTATTGCAAATTACCCAAAGATACTACCGACGGGCAAGTAATTGTCGTCGATCCCGCGCTCGCAACCGGCGGAAGTGCCGCCGCGGCTATCGGTTTTATAAAAGAAAGAGGATTTAAAAGGATAAAACTTCTTTCACTTATAGCCGCGCCCGAAGGGATAGAGCGCATTGCTACCGCCCACCCCGACGTAAAAATTTACGTTGCGCACTATGCCGACGCACCCCTTAACGAAAAAGGCTATATTCTCACCGCTTTCGGCGATGCCGGAGACAGAATCTTCGGCACCAAATAACCGCTTTACCGTTTAATCAAGCCTTTTAAACAAAGCAACGTTTTTAGTCAAAAACCCCGTTTAACGTGAGATTTAGGCGATTAAAACAAAATATCGCCCGCTGATAAAATCGTTGATTGCTAAAAAAATAGCGCGCTACACTTTTGCTTTAAGTAAAGTATGGCGCGCTTTTGTCGTAAGTAAATATAATTTTCAATCCTTGGGCTGATTTTCGAAATAATCGTGCTTTTTGACCGAAAAACGGCGGTTCAACTCGCCCTCTACGTATTTCAGATCGTACTCGTCGGAAACTTTTTCAAAAGTTATCCGTATAACGTTTATTGCGGCAGGTTCGTCGGCAGAAGCAGAGCTTACGTACATAAACTTTCTGCACGTCAACCTGCTTTCGGTAGAAACGGAAAGATAGTTTACGTCAAGCCCGCCGTAAACGTTAGAATGAGGCACGAAAAAGCGGACTTTTATTTCCTCTATCAACTCGTCGCTGCCGGACTGATATTTACACGTGAAATTATATTCTTCGGCAACGGGTTCCTCGTCAACGTATTTAAACACCACTTTGGCGGAAGAATCATCGGAAATCACCAAATAAAAATACTCGAAACCTTCAAGCATAGACGTGCTTTCCGTACCGTGTTCGGCATAAAATTGCGTCATAGCGTACGTCCCGCGGATATCTTCTATTGTTTTTGCGTCGCTATCGTAGCTACAGCTTGCAAAGCAAAAAATCATAAGCGATGCAACCGCCGCCAGACACGCGCGTTTTAATTTAATACTCATTTTTAACCGTATTTCAATTTATCTATCACAATTTTATCACACAATTTTAACAAAGTCAACCATTTTTTCAAAAAGCACAAGGGCGCGGAAGAAAAAGTTTTTCTTCCGCTCCCTCACGCTGCATTACCTCCCGCCTGCGTACTAAGCGATAGGATATTTTTCTATTTAGCTATTATCGTTATTGTTGTATATCCCAGTTTCCAATCATCCGCCCAATCACCTTCCGCTCCCCATCTTAGCCAGAACCCACCACAATTGGGATCCACATTGTCAAGAGAAATTTCAAAGGTCACACTATGCGCCCACCATGTTGTATCTTTTTTGCCCCGTGTATGTTCAAAAGTAAAATTATAAAGTTCTCTATTTGTATTATAAGAATAAACCCATAACTTTTGATATCCGTCATCAATTTCCTTACAATCAAAAGTTATAGTGACACTTAATTTTGTATACCCGTGATTTAGTAAATTTTGCCTATTTAATTCTAATGGATTAATTATCTCTGTATATTTATCGCCATCTGTTATTGTTACATCTCTTTTACCATTTTCAACAGAATAAATCAAAGTGTCGCCTATTTTCAACCAAACAGCAAATAAGGTTATTGTCGTTCCATCTATATCACTAAGATTTAACACTTCAGCCTCATTTGTAAATATTACATTTCCGTTATTTTTAGTTGACCAACCAATAAATACATAATTATTTTTTGTAAAGCAATTTTTTGTCAAAGCATGATAAACACCATATACATGAGTTGAAGCGTTTGTTGTTCCACTACCACCATTCCCATTATATTCAACTGTATATTTAATTCCTTCCCATACTGCAAATAAATTTATTATTTCCCCATTTTTCTCTGTTAAATTTTTAATTAACTGTTCATCTTTATAAAGAACTGTTCCATTTGGAAAAGTTGACCATCCTAAAAAATTATAGCCATTTTTTTCAAAATTGTTTTTTGTTAATTTAGTGGCAGTATCGTATATACAATGCGATGGAGCCATTGTTCCTAATCCTCCATTTGAATTATAAATTATCGTGTAAGTATTCTTCTCCCACAGTGCATATAAATTTATAATATGATCATTAAATTCGATATTTTCATATATGTCCAAAGTTAAAGCAAAAGCCGATTTATCTAAATAATCTACTTCTTGCTTTTCGGAATAAAAAGACCATCCTGCAAAATGGCTACCTCTTTTCTCATACTTACATTCGGGTAGATTGTATATTTCCCCAAATATACATTGAATTGTATTCATTTCACCAATTCCACTGTTTGAATTAAATTTTAATGTATAAGAATTCTCTTTCCATTTTGCATAAATTTCAATATTATTTGTTATAATTGTTGTTTTATCTATTGATAATGTAAAATTATTATCTTGATACCATCCATCAAATTTATAATATAATTTTTCGGGATCGCGAAGTTTGTTGCCGAGAGAAGTACCATATTCCGTGCTGACTTCTTCATCCATGCCGGTGCCGCCGTTTAAATTTACCTTGACGGTTACTATGTTCGTACCCCACTTTGCATAGAGTGTGACGTCGCCGACTATTTTATCCGCACTGAACGTAAACGGCTTGGTTAATGCCGCATCGGCATACCAATCTTCAAAAGTGTTACCTTCTTTAGTCGGATCGCCCGGCCTTGTTGCGTATTTCCCATATTCCACGTTCTGATCGTTTACCGCCGTGCCGCCGTTACTGTCGAACGAAACGGTATAAATAACGGGAGTCCACTTAACGTAAATAGTCGTATCTTGCTTGATTGCGGTTTCTTTATCGAAAGGTATTAACATCTCTTTATCAGCATAATAATTTACGAACTCATACCCGTATTGATAAAGCTCCTGCAAGTTAAGGGTAGAATTATATGCGACTTTTTCGACCGTTTGCCCTTCGTAAGGAACGTTATGTACATACGTAACGGTGGGGTAAAACGCTTCCCACTTTGCATAGATGGTCATATCGCTTTCAATAGGGCCTTCTTCAAACGGAACAGTCAACTTACCATCAGAATACCACCCTTTAAACAACCAACCTTCTCTTTCAGGTTCAGCGGGAGTATAAACCCAATCGTTATATTGCAGATTTTTAAAGCTTTGTATTACATCGTCGCTGATGGTGCCGCCGTTTAATCGCAGTTCTATGCTATATAGATGCACGACTTTTAATCTTATAGTTTTGCGAACCGCCCCGGCAGATAAAACCACTTGTATTACCGTATCGTCCGGACATGCTTTGTCAATATCAATACTCATTCCGTCGGTACCTACGGACGCATAATTTGTATCGGTAGATATACTGATATTTTTTGTGTAACCGGTGGCGTCATGAGGTAAAATTCCGAAAGAAACTTTATTGTTACTACCGGAATAAACGGTAAAATTATCGTATATATCCGAATCTTTTCCGTTTACTTTTACGTCGGTTATTTCATTAGGCTCAATAATCTCAGGCAATCCGGCATTTTTCATCAAATCATTATAGCTTTTTATGCCGTAAGTCATAAAATATCCTTGTAATTGCTCTGAACGGGTAAGGCCGTCTATCAACTTACCGTTTTCATCAGTATAAGAATACGTCCTTTCTGTATCGAGCGTGGGATCAATCAAATCCCACAAGGCACGAAGAGATCCGGCATCTTTAATGCCTATAAGTGAAGCGTGGTTATTCAAAGATTTTTCCCATGCGAGATAATTTCTCGGTATATCGGCATCGGAAATCATTCCAAAGTCATCACCGCCCAAAACTTCCAACTGATTTTTTATGTATATGTTTTGTTTTTGGGCCTCACTTCTGTAGCCGCCGCTTACATCCACATTTACCGTAGTAGGAAGCCTCCTTACCTCAACCGAGACTGAACCGCTAATATCATGAAAAGTCGTTTCTGACTCAGACGTATATAAATAGTAAGAATTGATTTTACCTCCCATTATCGCGCTCGTTATAAAATGAGTACCGTAATTTCTAAAAAGTTCTGCCGGCTCGATATTTGAATACAAATCGTTTTTAAAAGAATCAGTTAAAATGTTGCGGTATGTATTAATATCGCTTTGCAAAACCAAATAGAATTTTTGGTTGTAGAAAGAAATACAGTGATAGTACTTCGATCGTGCCGTTTCACTTCCGCCGGAATATTTAGCTTCAACCTGTACGCTACCGCCCATCCAATCTCCGCCCCAGCCAACGTCAACGTTTGCGCTTGCATTCCAGGACGACATAAAGTTTTTAATTTCGGAACTTGCTATTTCTTCTACCGAAGAATATTTTGAATCTACTTTAACAAGCCTCTGCTGCATCAAATCACCATATTTAAATAATGGGCTACTTGTCATTACATATTTATCGCTGAACACTGAAGAATTAATCACGTCAAACCCGTAACCTAAAAACGATTCGTTTTTTGTAAGATCGTCAAATTGACTGTAATACCCTTCTACGCGTTTGCCTCCTTCCTCAAACGTTTCCTCGATTTCAGACGAAAACTGAGAGCTGGAATAAACTACCCCATCGCCTACAGCCTTTACTTTAAAAATATGTTTTCCATCGGATACCCCGGCAATTGAATAACTGTAATCTTCACAGTAATATTCTTTATTATCAATGCTAACCAAATATCTGGTAGCATTCTCAACAGGATTCCAGCATAATTCATTCCCTTCGATGCGAACATTACCTGGAACTTGCAATTGTATAATTCCGATGCCCTCGTTTATGTAGTCTTTAACATCTGCAGGGTTACACGCTGTGCTTGCAAGCACCATGGCTAATGCCAAAGTTGCAATCACTACGGCTAAAAATTTTTTCTTGTGCATAATTCTTCTCCTTTTTTTTGTTTATAATTAGGGAAAATCCCTAACAATTAAATTATATTAGGGAATTTCCCTAATGTCAAGCAAAAATTAGGGATTTTCCCTAAAATGTAGATATGAAAATTTTTAGTGAACGCCTTAAAGAATTAAGGATTGAAAAAAAATTGACGCAAAAACAGCTTGCGATTATTTTAAATACGACAAACAGCAGCGTATGCGATTGGGAATGTGACCGTTCTGAACCGGATATGGAAACTTTGGTAAAAATCTCAGACTATTTCGAAGTAAGCGCGGATTTTCTGTTAGGTAAAAAAAACGACTGACCACGCAAAATTAAAAAAGTGCCCTTTTTCGCGCAAAACAGCCCTCATCTGCATAAAAGCCGATGCAGGGGCTTTCATTCTCGCGGCGCGATTTTATTTTACATAAAAGAAAACTTTTGATAAAAATTATGTTCTGTTCAAAAATATTGCATCTTGATTTAAAATATTTTGCCTGACGCTTGTAAAATCATTACTTTTATGTTAGAATATAAGAAAAATCTATGAGAGGTACTTTATGTATAATGTTGAAAAGGCGTATGAACTTGCAAAAGAGTATTATGCGCAATACGGAATCGACGTTGATAAAGCCATAGAAATCGCAGATAAAACGCCTATTTCTATGCACTGCTGGCAAGGCGACGACGTAAACGGCACCGAGTTGAAAGAAAACAAGGCCCTTACAGGCGGAATTCAAACGACTGGAAACTATCCCGGCAAGGCAAGGAACGGCGAAGAACTGCGCGCGGATATAGATGAAGCAATCAAGTTCATACCGGGCACGCTTCGCATGAACGTCCACGCAAACTATATCGAGGCAGACACGTTCGTCGAACGTGACCAAATAAAGCCCGAACACTATCAAAAATGGGTAGATTGGGCAAACGCGCACGATATGGGGCTCGATTTCAACCCAACTTATTTTGCTCACCCCAAGAGCACGCCCGCGGGCACGCTCTCTTGCGCGGATGAGAAAACGCGCGAATTTTGGGTGCGCCACGGTATTGCATGTCGTAAGATAGGTCAATATTTTGCCGAACAAACAGGCAAAAAATGCGTTATAAACCATTGGACGCCGGATGGCGACAAAGAGGTACCGTTCGATACTCTTTCTCCCCGCCTTCGTCTTAAAAAATCATACGACGAGATCTTCGCCGCAACCGAGGACTGCAAAGACGTTATCGACGGCATCGAATCTAAGGTGTTTGGCATCGGTTTAGAGTCGTATACCGTCGGTTCTCACGAGTTTTGCATGGGTTACGTTATGAACGCTAATAAGGATCATATTATTATGACTCTCGACGCGGGACACTATCATCCCACGCAAACCGTTTCGGCAATGCTCGCCGGAATTTACACGTTTAACAAATCCGTTTTGTTGCACGTAACGAGGGCCGTGCGTTGGGATTCCGACCACGTAGTGGGATTTGACGACGAAACGCGCGCAATTTTTGAAGAACTTGTGAGAATGGGCAAACTTTCCGACACTTACATCGCTACCGATTATTTCGACGCGTCGATCAACCGCATAACGGCTTGGGTTACCGGCATGCGCAACACTCGCAAGGCTATACTTGCAGCGCTCCTTCAACCGATACAAACGGAAAAAGCTCTCGAAGCCTCGGGCGACGTTTCCGCTCGCCTCGCTTGGAAGGAAGAATTCAAAGCTTCTCCGTTCTCGCTCGTATGGGATTATTACTGCGCTAAGAAGAATGCGGGCGTAGGATTAGAATGGATGGACGAGGTAAAACAGTACGAAAAAGACGTGCTTTCCAAACGTGTTTAATAAAATTAAATCAGTTAAAAAGTGCCGTTTATGTGTGATAAACGGCACTTTTCTATTATAAATAAAATTGAATCATTCGTCAACGTCACCACCGGCTAAGGTATCGTCGGGAATTTCGGCAAGATCTAATCTGCCGAGTTTTTTCCTTATTATTTCGTTGCGCTTATCGAGGCCTTCAAGCGCGGTATTGATTGAATCCGAACCTCTGCGGATTTTTTCTATAAGGTCGGTAAATTTGTCGAAATCTTTTGCAAAATCCTTCATCAACTTAACAACTTCGGCGCTCTTTTTTTGAATTTTAAGAGTGGTAAAGCCAACGGTCAAGCTATTGAGTAACGCTGAAATAGTGGTCGGGCCGCACGGTATTATTTTATATTGTACACGCAATTCATCGATAAAGCCCGCCTCTCTGGCAACTTCCGCAAAAACTCCTTCCGTAGGCAAATACATAATTGCAAAATCCGTCGTCTTTGGGGGATCTATATACTTTGTCGATATACTTTTCGCCTGTTCTTTAACTGCAACAAGTAGCCTTTTTCGCGCATTAACGGCCAATTCCCTATCTCCGGAATCGTACGCCTCCGTCAATCTTTCATAGTCGGCAAGAGGAAATTTTGCGTCTATGGGCAGGTACAATTCGTCACCGCCGGCGGGCATTTTTATGGCAAAGTCCACCGCGTCGCGCGTGCCGGGAATTCTGAATTGCTTTTCAAACAGATCCGCAGGCAATATCTCCGTTAAAATATTTTCAAGGGAAACCTCTCCCCAAGTTCCGCGATTTTTTACGTTTGTAAAAACTCCGTTTAATTTGGTAACCTGACCGGAAAGCTTTTGCACTTCGTCAAAACCCTTCTGCATTTCAACGAGACGAGTATTTACCCCGTCAAAAGCGAGTTTTACGCGGTTATCGAGGGACTCTGCAAGTTTTTCTCCCACGGTTTTTCTCATTTCTTCGAGTTTTTCGGTATTCGACGCGTTCATTTCCGAAAGTCGCTTGTCTATATCAGCCTTTAAAGAATCGAGAAATTTATGAACGTACTCGTTCGTCTGTTTTCCCGCCTCTCTTTCCCCTTCGGTCAAGCGGGAAATATTTTCCGACAGCATCTTGAAATTTTCGGCAACCGTTTGGTTCATAGTGTAGCTTACGCCCTTAAGCGCACCCGAAATTTCCGCCATGTCCTTTTCCAGCTGCTCGTTTAAACGGGCAATATCTTCGCTGTAATTTGAATTAGTCCCCTTTTTCGCACGAAAACAGAGTATAATGACTATTATTGCCAAAACCGTGTTTAATGCGCACAGCGCAAAAATCAAATAATCCATATCTTCACCTCTGTAAAAGTATATTAATTATATATCAAATTAAATAGGCTGTCAATTATAAAATAAAAAGACTTCTCGTAAAAAGAAGTCTTTTTAAATGGGATGCGGCAACTCCCTATCCTCCCAAGCCGTGTCCGGCTAAGTACTTTCAGCGCAATTGAGCTTAACTTCTGTGTTCGGAATGAGAACAGGTGGATCCGCTATCGTCACCGCAATGGTTATATAACGGACTCAACGTCCATTGTATACTGTGTTAACAGTCTACCGAAGTAGACTCACAACTGCATAAAAGAAAGTTGCATTTCCAAAAGGGATGTTTTTTAAAGGTACTCTATTAAATTCGCTCTCTTTCTCTCTTTCAAGAGAACAAGCCCTCGACCTATTAGTATCGGTCAGCTACAAACATTGCTGCTCTTCCACCTCCGACCTATCAACCTTGTTGTCTGCAAGGGGTCTTACTACCTTACGATATGGGATATCTTATCTTGAGGCGAGTTTCACGCTTAGATGCTTTCAGCGTTTATCTCATCCGCACTTCGCTACCCTGCTATGCTGCTGGCGCAACAACAGGTGCACAATAGGTGCGTTCATCCCGGTCCTCTCGTACTAGGGACAAAGCCTCTCAAATATCCTACGCCCACGATGGATAGGGACCGAACTGTCTCACGACG
>CAJOMS010000016.1 GCA_905235795.1 uncultured Clostridia bacterium
GACGTGTCTGCAGATATAATGTTCGCTTATCAAGGGGACTCCTTTACGTTCGACGAAATCGGCGGTTATAAAGTGGAATCCGTTATTTTTGAATCCGATACGCCTAAGAGTGCTTTCTCGATAGACGTATTCCTTGAAAACGGAAAATTCAGAGCGCATTTAGAGTGGGACGAGGCTTGCTACAACGAAGGCACGATGCAATCTTTCGAAAGACTTTTCGAGCTTGTGCTTTCGGAAATGCTCGTCAAAAAGCGCATAAAAGATATAGAAACTCTGCCTCAAAAAGACAGAGAAATGTACGCGGCTTTCAATCAAACGGAAGTCCCGCTGGAAAACGTTTCCTTCAATCAAATTATAGAACGCCAAGCCGAAAAGACGCCCGACAAGGTTGCCGTTGTAGGTAAAGGCGGAAGATATACTTATAAACAGTTTAACGAAAACTGCAACAAATTGGCTCATACGCTTATCGACGATGGAATCAAGCTTGCAGATAAAGTCGTTATGATGATGCCGAGAGTTATAAACGCTTACGTCGTGCGCGAAGGCATAATCAAGTCGGGCGGCGCTTTCATTCCGGTCGATCCGAAATACCCCGACGACAGAATAAAATATATAATCGAAGATTCGGCAGCGGTTGCCGTCGTCACTACGGCGGAACTCGCAAATGAGAAGAAAGAGCTTTTCGAAAAGGCGAATATCAAAGTAATTTTGATAGATGACGCGCTCAAATCGACGAAGACCGAAAATCCTAACGTTCGGATTCCGCAAAATTCCCTTTGCTATATCATCTATACGTCCGGTACGACCGGCAAGCCAAAGGGAGTGATGATTTCGCACAGAAACCTCGTAAACTACGTGTCGGACGGAACGAACATAGCTACTGAGGAATATCGTAATATAAAGGAAGGCGCCGTGGCTTGTTCGTTCGCTTCGTTCGCGTTTGACGCTTCTCTGCAAGAGGAATGCGTTCCGCTCTCCCACGGTTATAAAGTTGTTATTGCGACGGAGGATGAAATCGAAAATCCTTTGCTCCTCGCGCAGACGTTGAAAAAGGAAGGCGTAAACATAATGTTTATGACTCCGTCTTTCGTGTCGAATTTAATAGATATAAAAGAATTCGTTGACGCTCTCAAAAACTTCAAAGTGCTCGATATGGGCGCGGAAGCCGTTCCGCAGGAACTTTGCAAAAAACTCAGGGATTACGGCGTAACCGCCGATATTTACAACGGCTACGGCCCCACTGAAACCACGATAACCTGTACCTATCATAAGGTAGAGGACAAATATATGACGATCGGTAAACCGCTTGCCAACACCTCGGTTTACTTGCTCGATCCCGCCGGCCACGTGCTTCCGATAAACGCCATAGGCGATTTGACTCTCGCCGGCGAGTGCGTGGGCATGGGCTATCTCGGTTTGGAAGAAAAGACGAAAGAGAGGTTTATAACTTTGCAAGCGCGCGTTCCGCAGCGGCGACCTCGCAAGATATAACGGCGACGGTAACGTGGAATTTTTCGGCAGAATCGACAACCAAGTAAAGCTCAGAGGATTGAGGGTAGAACTCGACGAGATAGAAAAGGTGCTTAATTCCTATCCGAATATTTCAAACAGTATAATCGTAGTCAAAACAAACAATACGGACGGCGACTATCTTGCGGCATACTTCACCGCTCCATACGAAGTGGATAAGGACGACCTCATCAAACACATGTCAAAGTCGCTCACGCCGTATATGATACCGAAAGTAATAATGCAGCTCGGCAAAATGCCCCTTACGGTAAGCGGAAAGATAGATAAAAAAGCTCTGCCGGAAGCAGAGGTTGAAAAAGGCGATAAAAAAGGCCGCAAAGAAGCCAAGACAGAACTTCAAAAGAAACTCGCCGAGATTTTCGCAAAGGCGCTCGGCGTAAAGGAGATAGGTATAGACGAAGATTTCTTCGACCTGGGAGGAACTTCGCTTTCTGCGTCGAAGATCGCCATGCTCGCCCTGCAGGAAAATTTGCCCGTCGCCTACAAAGACGTTTTTGACTTCCCCACCGTAGAGGAGCTTGAAAACCACATCAAACAAGAAAGCAGTTTAAAGGAAGAAACGGACGAGCAAGAGGTTGCAATCGTAAATTCTTTGGATTACAACACCGTTAGGTTCGTGAACGATATCGCGGAATCAAGACCGCTCGGCAAAGTCCTCGTAACGGGGGCAACGGGTTTTCTCGGCATACACGTTCTAAAAGAGCTTATGGACAGAAAAGTCAAAACGGCTGCGCTCGTGCGTTCATCGCAATTGCCTTCTAAAGACAGACTTCAAGGTCTGCTTGCGTATTATTTCGATTCGCCGCTTACTGACGAGGTCGAATCATACGTTACCGTAGTGGATTCCGATATAACCGATCCCAACTTAAAAGAAAAACTAAAAGACGTGCAGTTTGATACTATCGTAAACTGCGCTGCACTCGTAAAACACTTTGCCGTGGATGACAGCATAGAAAAAGTCAACGTCGGCGGAGTTAAAAACCTTATTGGAATTGCAAAGGATAGGGGAGCAAGACTGGTGCAAATTTCCACCCTTTCGGTTGCCGGTGAAAATATTGACGGAAAGTTCGACGCCTATTTCAGAATGAAAGAGAATATGCTGGAATTCGGTCAGGATATATCGAATAAATACGTCAATTCTAAATTTAAGGCAGAACAGGCGATTCTCGAAGCGGTTGCCGATGGACTGGACGGCAAAGTTATCAGGGTAGGCAACCTTATGGGCAGAAACAGCGACGGCGAATTTCAGGCAAACTCCATAACCAACGGCTTTATGCGTGACTTAAAGGGCTATGCTACTCTTAAAAAGTTCCCCGTAGACCTTATGGACACCCCCGTAGACTTCTCTCCTATAGACGAAGTTGCAAAAACTATACTTTTGCTTGCCACTACCGATAAAAAATTCACGGTTTTCCATTCGGCAAACTCTCACGCCGTGCAAATGGGCGATATAATTGCAGTTATGAATAAACTTGGCTTCGGTATCGAAGTCGTGCAAGACGAGGCGTTTTATTCTGCAATGAAAGAGATGATGGCAGACGAAAACAAAAATATGCTCGTTTCCTCCCTCATCAACTATGCTGCAAGCGATTCCCACACGCACTCGTTTATCCTTACGGATAACGAATTTACAAACAAAGCTCTGTATCGCCTCGGCTACAAGTGGCCGATCACGGACAACGAGTATCTTGTAAAATCAATCATCGCACTCGATACTCTAAGATTTTTCACGAGGGATGATATTTGATGGAAAGAAATACAAAACTTATCGATAAAAAATTCTATCAATATCTTTGGCCGTCCGTACTGATGATTTTCGCCATGCAGTTCGGTTCGTTGCTCGACGGAATTATTATCGGCAATCTCATAACGCCCGAAGCTCTCGCTGCAGACTCGCTCGTTATGCCCGTGCTGTATGTGGTACAGATACCGGGTTTTGCGCTTGGAGTTGGCGGTTCAATAGCTATTGCAAATCTACTCGGCAAGAGAAATTCCGAGCAGGCAAACAAGGTGTTTTCGGCGTGTATTATCATAGGAACGCTGATTTCCGTTGTGTTTGCCGCGCTCGGCCCGTTCTTGGCCGGCCCGCTTGCAAGGCTGTTTGCGGATTCGGTTTACGAATATTCGTATCAGTTTATACTCATTTATATGGTAACGGATCCAATATTAATGATTGCGGTTCTGTTAGCTTCGTTTATGGTTGCGGATAATAATCCTAAACTTTCCGCAATCTTCTATATCTTGGCGAATGCCGTAAAAGTGGGCTCCGAGGTGCTGTTCATCAAAGTATTCGGGCTTGGCGCGTACGGGGCGGCTTTATCCACGGCTTTCGGGTATGGCTTTGCTCTTATCGTACTACCGTTTTACATCCGCTCAAAAAAGCGTATGTTAAAGTTTACGTTTAATCTGAAAGGTTCGGGGCAAGAGGTGAAAGGTGCGTTGAAAGCTTCCATGCCAACCGTGCTAACGTTTTTGCTCCTTGCCGTGCAATGTTTTATCATAAACGTCGTTTTCAGCAAAATGTTAGACTCCATGCTCGATATAATCATATTCGGTCTGGTAAGCAATTTGATTTTCGTTTTCGATCTGTTTTCCGGAGGAATTTTGGAGGTCATTCCGGCTATTTGCGGCGTACTATACGGTGAAAAAGACAATTATTCGCTCAAATCTATCACGAAAAAAATATATTTTATCAATATAGGCGTCACGGCTTTTATTATGGGCGTCATTATGATTTGGCCGCAAGCATATTCGGCAGTATTCGGCTATTCGGGCTTGGGCAGCGATATGGAAAAGGTATCGTTTATAATAAGAATTTATCTGATTTCCGCCGTGCCGCTTGAAATCAACAAGTTTTCTACGAATTACTACCCTGCGATAGAAAAGAACGTGCCGTCCATATTGACGGTTCTGCTCAAAGAGGCGTTGCTCATAATTCCGCTTACATTGGTGCTTATGAATACGAATGGCGTGTTCGGTTTTGCTCTTGCAAGAGTGATATCGGAGTTTGCAACTTTGGCAATAGTTTACGCCTTCATTTTCATTTACGAGCGGAAAAACAAACAGTATAAGGGGCTGTTTATGATTGAAAACACAGACCTTAACACGTTTGACGTTTCCGTAGAAAATAAACTTGAAAACGCCGTTATAGTTTCAAAGGAAATTGCGTCTTTTGCCGAAGAACACAACGTAAACAACAGAAACGCGCAGGTCTTGGGGCTTGCGTGCGAGGAGATGATATCTAATATCGTTCACTACGGCTACAAACTTAGCAGCGCAAATTATATAGACGTAAACCTTAAAATCGGCGAAAACGAACTCGTGTTGAGAATCAGGGACGACGGCATGCCCTTCGATCCCACGAAATACGAGTGGGATAAAGACGGTGAATATATGACCGGCGGAATCGCGTTAATCTCCGGGCTGGCGGACGAATTGACTTATATGAGGGTATTAAACCTTAACAATACAATATTTAAAATAAAAATAGGAGAACAAATAAATGGAAATCAAAATTAATCATGGCGAAACGATGGTAATAACGCTTAAGGGGAGACTCGATACGGTTACGTCCGCTGAGTTTTCTAACGCTCTAAAACAGGAAAAAATCGAAGAAAATCTTGTTATAATAGATTTCACCGACGTAGAGTATATCTCGTCTGCAGGTCTACGCGTTCTTCTTGCGTTGAAATACGAGCTTGAAGAACAGGGGAAGATGCTCGAAATTCACAACATCAATGCCGTAGTGAGAGAAATATTCAAGGTTACGGGATTTATCAACGCTCTTACCGTAAAATAAAATGAAAGTAAAATATAAAATATTATTATTGGGCGTTAGTTTGACCATTCTTTTGACGTTCGTCACGGGCATTCTGAGTTTTACTATATATCGTAGAAGAACTTACGAAGATATGTTTCGCGCAATTGACGGTTCAATGGTCGACTTGGAAAAGGCTCTTTATTCCGATGATCGCATTTATAGCATTTTAGAGGTAAAGAATTATTTATTGAATATCTATGAAAGTGATCCCTCTGCTACCGAAGGGTTGCAAGGTCAAGAACTTTTGGAGAAATGTCAGGATATCTACAACGCCTTATATCTTCCGGTAATCGGATTGGGTGGATCGCAGTTAAGTTTTTTATTAAAGAATGATTACCTCACTATAGCCGGTTTAATTGACAATGCTGTGATCACTCCCGGAGTTGAAAATGCATTTATTGCTTGCGAAATCGACGATAATCGCTTGTTTTTTTTGATCGACTCGACGTACGGTCTCGATGCAAACATTAAAAACAAGACTTTATTGCCCGGATCGATTTATAATATAACTACTAATGATTACGAATATACTCATCCGTCAAGTAAATATAATGAATATTTATTAAATAAACGTACATATAAAATTCTTAAGCTTTACGCAGAGATAGAGGACGACGAAGACGGCGAAAAGGCGCAGGAAGAATACGTAGCAACCTTATTTGTCGAATACAATCTTGATATTGCTGAAAAATCTATCAACAATTTTCTTAGAGCAGAACTGATAAATTTGGCAATCGCTACGGTGGTTATGATTGTGTTGTTCGATTTAATAGTGCATTTTATGTTTACAAGAAACGTCACGAAACTCAACGACGGCGCAATTGCTTTTACCAAAAATATGAATAATAATGCCTCGCTTAAGGTCATCGATCCAAAAATCAAATCGAAAGACGAATTGGGCGCACTCGGTCGATCGTTAGTACAATTGGAAGAAGGTATTATCGACTACGCTGAAAAAGTCAAAAGCGACGCAAAAGAAAGGGAGCGCATCGAGGCAGAACTATCCATTGCCTCCAAAATTCAAATGGAAGATTTGCCTGCAACTGATTTTGAAGTCGGCAATATCGGATTGTGCGCCTCTATTACGCCGGCAAAGGAAGTAGGCGGGGATTTTTACGATTATTTCTTTATTGACGATACTCATCTTGCGGTGGTTATTGCTGACGTAACGGGCAAAGGGGTGCCTGCCGCATTGTTTATGATGAAGGCGAAAGGCCTTATCAAAACGAGGTTGCAAGCATATAAAGACCTTAAAAAGGCAGTTTATGAAGTAAACGACGAGCTGTTTGAAAACAACAAATCGTGGATGTTCGTTACGGTTTTCATCGGCGTTATAGACACGGTTTCCGGACGAGTTGAATGCGTCAGCGCAGGGCACGAAAAGCCGTATCTTATGGATGGAAACAAGGTCGAAAAGATAGAGCTTCCATCAAACTTCGTATTGGGCGCCGCAAGAAATAGCTCGTTTGAAACTTTTGAATTTGACGTAAAAGGCAAACGCCTGTTCCTGTTTACCGACGGACTCAACGAGGCCATAAATTCAGAAAACGAAGAATTCGGTTACGAACGCATTGTAAAATCTCTATCCGAAGCCAAGGGGCTTTCCAGAGCACAAACGATAGAAAAAGTAAAGGATGATTTAAAGAATTTCGTATCGTCTGACGAGGCGTTTGACGACGTAACGCTTGCCGTCGTCGATTTCGGCACGAACGAAAAATTTTCATTTAAATTTACGAATCCCGATTTCAGCATAATCGAAACTGTAACGGAAAACTTCAATCAAGCGTTTTCGTTTTTACCGTTTGAGAAAATTGCGAAAATAGACGTTATCTTTGATGAAATTCTAAACAACATAGTTTCGTACGAACAGCGCGACGGCCTTGCAATCTCTGTTGACGCGGTGTACAATGACGGCGAAATGAAAATCACTTTCTCGTCTAACGGCGCGGAATTTAATCCTCTTTTAAAAGAGGAAAAATGCATTAAAGAGAACGGAGAAAGGACAACTATCGGTGGCTTTGGCATTACCTTAGTAAAGAATTTTGCCGATTCGATTTCGTACGAAAGGAAAAACGGCAACAACGTTTTGACCGTAATTCTGTCTTTTAAATAATAATGACGATATGAAATAAAAGGCTATAGTTGAATTAAGCTGCTATATTAAAGAGAAAGACTTGAAAGTAGATTACGCTATATTATTTAGCGCGTTCCGCATGGTTTTATACCATGATTAAGGGAGAAATATCTACATTTCAAGTCTTTTCTATTATTTTAAAGCAAATAAGTATGGTAAATTTTCCTTGAAAACAAATCTTAAAATTTATATTTAAAACAGTTGACAAAATCCATATTTTTTGTTATAAATAGCCTGAAATTATTGGTTAAAGCTAACTTAATTTAGGTATAAACCGAATTACGATAGACAGAGGGACATAGTGAACATAAAAGATTTAAAAATCGGAGAAAAGGCTACGATTAAGACGGTAGGTGGAGACGGTGCCCTCCGTCAGCATTTTCTCGATATGGGCATGGTACCCGGCGCAGAGGTAAAAATCGTAAAGTACGCTCCGATGGGCGATCCGTTAGAGCTACGCATTCACGATTACATGCTTACGCTCAGGCTTGTTGAGGCAGAAAAAATCGAAGTAGAGCCAGTTACTAACGACGATTCAGAGCCGCAAAAGATAAAACCCTTGCAAAACAAACCGCATCCGGGGCTTGGCGAGGGGGGAAAGTTTCACCCCAAAGGAAGCGGAGATCCTCTTCCCGACGGAACAAAGTTGACTTTTGCTCTCGTAGGGAATCAAAATTGCGGCAAAACTACGCTATTTAATCAGCTTACAGGATCAAATCAACACGTTGGCAATTTCCCCGGAGTAACGGTCGACCGAAAGGACGGACAGATTAAAGGTCGGCCCGAAACGCTGATTACCGACCTACCCGGAATATATTCGATGTCGCCGTACAGCAGCGAAGAAATCGTTTCCAGAAATTTTGTCCTGAACGAAAAACCTAAGGGAATCATAAACATAGTCGACGCAACGAACATAGAGCGCAATCTGTACCTTACGATGCAGTTGCTTGAAATGAACATTCCCATGGTCATTGCGCTTAATATGATGGATGAAGTCAATGCCAACGGCGGAACCATAGATATAAACGGAATGGAGGAAATGCTCGGAGTTCCCGTAGTGCCGATTTCTGCAGCTAAGAACGAAGGGTTAAACGAACTTGTAGAGCACGCCGTGCACGTTGCTAAATATCAGGAAAAGCCTCTGTTTCAGGATTACTGCGACGAAAATGAAAACGGCGGAGCCGTTCACCGCTGTATTCATGCAATAGCGCATTTGATAGAAGATCACGCAGTTGCAGCCGGACTTCCCGTACGTTTTGCCGCAAGCAAACTTATAGAGGGAGATACGCTTATAATCGATCAATTAGCGTTGGATCAAAATGAAAAGAACGCGATCGAGCAGATAACTATTCAAATGGAAAAAGAGCGTGGGCTGGACGGAAGTGCCGCTATTGCGGATATGCGCTATTCGTTCATAAGCAGCGTTTGTTCACAAACCGTACAAAAGCCGCACGAAAGTAAGGAGCGGACGCGCAGTGAAAAAATTGACAAGGTGCTTACCGGAAAATATACCGCCATACCTATTTTTATAGCAATAATGGGGCTTGTTTTCTGGCTCACGTTTAACGTTATAGGCGCGGGCTTGCAATGGGTGCTTGAAAAAGGTATAAAAGCATTAAGTCATCTGACCGATCAAGCGCTTACGGCGGCAAACGTCAATCCGTTTCTCCACGGATTGATTATTGACGGAATATTTGAAGGCGTCGGCAGCGTTTTGAGTTTTATGCCTATAATCGTAACGATGTTCTTCTTTCTTTCAATTCTCGAGGACAGCGGTTACATAGCGCGCGTGGCTTTCGTAATGGATAAAATGTTGAGAAAGATAGGACTTTCGGGGCGCAGTACCGTTTCAATGCTGATAGGTTTTGGGTGTACCGTTCCGGCCGTTATGTCGACGAGGACAATTCCCAGCGAACGGGATAGAAAAATGACGATTTTGCTTACCCCGTTTATGAGTTGTTCGGCAAAACTTCCGATTTATGCATTTTTCGTAAATGCGTTTTTCGTAAAGTACAAGGCGCTAATAATGATAGGGCTTTACGTTCTCGGAATTTTAATAGGGATACTCGTCGCCTTGATTTTCAAGAAAACGCTGTTTAAAGGGGAGCCGTCGCCGTTCGTAATGGAACTTCCTAATTACCGCATGCCGGGAGCTAAAAACGTTGCGCATCTTCTGTGGGAAAAGGCAAAGGATTTTTTGCAGAAAGCATTTACAATCGTATTGATTGCAACTATCGTCGTATGGTTGCTAAGAAGTTTTGACTTCCATTTCAATATGGTAGAGGATTCAAAAGATTCTATTCTCGCCGTATTATCCGGTTGGTTAGTGCCCATTTTCCGTCCGCTCGGGCTCGGTGATTGGCGCATCGTAACTTCGCTAATAAGTGGATTTATGGCTAAGGAAAGCGTTGTTTCATCTCTTAACGTGCTGTTCGGCACGAGCCTCGTCGGGGCTATCAGTCCGCTTTCGGCAGTTTCTCTGCTTGTATTTTCGTTACTGTACACTCCGTGCGTTGCCGCAATAGCGTCAATAAAGCGTGAGTTGGGCAGGAAATGGGCGTTCGGCGTAGTCGTTTGGCAATGCGGTATTGCCTGGATAGCCGCTTTCATAGTAAGAATGATAGGTTTATTGATAGGAGTTGCATAGATGAAATTAGCCGATATTATAATTATTATTGTGCTTTCAATTATCGTTATTTTTGCCGTGATAGTCATTATACGCAATAAAAAAAGAGGAAAATCTTGTTGTGGTGAATGTTCAAGATGTGCTAAAAACTGTTCGACGGCGGAACGCAAAGACAACGAGCGCCGATAGGGTTATTTATCTTTATTTATAATTTTGTTGCCATATATTAGAAAAAAAGGCTTGACAAGCCTTTTTTTGTGTGCTAAAATAAATAAAAATATAAAAATTGTTTTTTTATTAAAAATTTTTCAGGAGGTAAATTTTGTGAAAAAAGCTTTATGTTTTATTTTGTTTATTTGCATGGCTTTTTCCGTAGGTTGCCAAAAACAAGCGGTTCCGGAATATGAAAGTTTCCGCATCGCTAAAGTTGCCGCTTTCCCGGATAACGTTGACGAAATTCCCGCATCCTCAGAGAGAGGGTATTACAATTTCAGCGCGTCGCTCTTTTCTGAGAATAAGGGAGATAATGCATTATTTGCGCCCCTTCCGCTTTACGTGGCACTCGGCATGACGATGAACGGCGCAGAAGGTAGAACTCTCAGAGAAATGCAGATCGCTATGTGCAATACGGTTGAAAACGTCAATCTTTTCACTCGTGCGGCAAATGCGGAAGTTGCGGCAGCATCCTCTCGCGTTTCTCTTGCAAATTCCATTTGGATAAGAGACGTTTACGGTGAAAAAGTCAAAGAGAGTTATTTAGATAAAGTAGCCGATTATTACGCTCCCGAGATTTTCTCCTTACCGTTTGACGAGCAAGCTGTTTTGCTGATAAACAGTTGGGCTAAGGATTCAACCAACGGTAAAATTGAAAAGATAATCGATGGCCTCGACAGTAACGCGGTCATGGAACTCGTTAGCGCCCTGTACATCAAGAGCGGCTGGACGGCTGAGGGCAAAGACCTTGGGCAAATGTCTTTTAAAAATCAAGACGGCAGCGAGGGGAAAGCTAAGTATTTTGACGGAACGTCTACGCTCTATTTTTCGGATAGGGCTTACGCGGTCAAGCGCGGGCTCGAAGGCGATTGGTTTATGCTTGCCGTGCTTCCGAGCGAAAAAGAGAATTTTAACGACTATTTGGCTGATTTCGACGGCGAGGAACTGTATCGTTTGATGAACGAAGTTGATCCTCGCGGTGCAAAATACGTTTTCCCTGAATTCGAAAACGAAAATTCATTATCTCTCATTCCGTTACTTAAGAATTTGGGCATAAACGACGCTTTTTCCGACGCGACAGCCGATTTTTCCAATATGATGAAAGAAGTAAACGGGCTTTATATAACCGAGGCGGAGCAGAAAGCAAGAATTTCCGTTACGCGTACCGGGTTGGAAGGTGCTGCGACCGTCCGCGTAGAGATGGGGAGAAAATCTTCCGGAGATCAAGTCTCGGATAATGCAATGCAAATCGACTTCAATCGTCCGTTCCTCTACTTTATTTGTACGCCTAAGGGTGTGCCTGTTATGCAAGGAACCGTAACCAAACTGTAAAATAACAAAACAAATCAATAGTTAACATAGCAAAAACCCATCGGCAAATCCGATGGGTTTTAACGTTGGATTTTTAATTACGCTTTCATGTCGTTATCGGGATTTTCCTTTTTGCCCTTAATCAGCTCGTGCGGCCATTTGAATTTAAACTTTCTTACGGCTACGTCCAGCAAGAACAGCACTATTGCCGTTATGATAAAGGGAATAAACGGATCGTATTTTTTAACGATAGTTATCGATTCTTTATCGAATATTTTTTCACTCTGCAAGAAGATTCTGCCGTTTCCGTTGCGGGTAAGGTCGCTTAAAATTACGTAGCCTTCGGTAGCACTGCGGAACGTGTCGTATTCCTTAGAATAAGAGAAGGCGTAATATGCTTGCTGTGAGAAAGTTTGCGAGGCATTTGAGCTGCGAACGTTTATCTTGTAAATTCCCGGTTGAACCGTCTTAAACGAACCGACGTAATCAGAACCCGTATAAATTAGTTCTGTTTCGCTTTTTTCGCCGTTTGGCGCGGTTATGGTTGCGTACAGCTTATCAACGTCGTTTGTCGATCTCTTTACGGATATTTCCGTAGTGTAATTTTTGTTTGTAAATTCAACCTCCATAAGGTCGGATGATCGACACAGATGCTTTACGATGTTAGAAATAAGCGTCCTTCCGTTGGAATTCGAAAAATATCCGTTCGTTTGCGAACCGCTAAGATCTGCCGTAAAGCTACCTACTATACCGTTGCCGCAGTTCCACTCGGCATATAGGGGAAGGCCGTCTATCGTAATAGGAATGGTTGCGCTCGATTGCGCGTTCATGGATAAATATCCGCCTATTCGCGGCAATCTTTCTATGCCTTGTATTATGGGAGAATAGTCGCAGAATTGAGGGATTCCGCCAATGGTATTGATAAGATCTCTTTTATGTATTTCCGTTTCGGTACGCATAATCTGCGGAAGTGTGCTACCGTCTTCTACGAAGTAGTAATTTCCGCTTGCGGCTCGCGCCATGCTGGAAATACGGTTTTTCAAGGCATTGATATCGCCCATATCGTCGGCGTTTCCGGGATCGATTATTGCTATCGTCGTGACGGATATGCCTCTCGATGCCATTGCGCGTAAAACGCTTTCATAGTCCTCTTGCGTTTCGCCGTTCGGGTTTCCGTCCGTTATGAAAATGACGTGTTGTTTATCTACGTCGTTACGGGAGTTAAAGAGGGCGGATCTTGCCGTGTTGAGCGCTCCGCTGTAAACCGTGCCAAGTCCGGTTGTTAACCCGTTTATCTTTCTTATTACGTCGTTTCTGCTCGTTGCGGGGCTTATCGGAACTAAAGTATTTGCATTTGCGTCGAAAGTTACGATACCTACGTAGTCTGAATCACTCAAAGCGTTAACGCTCTCTATGGCGCCTTGCTTTGCAAAGTCCAGCCTTTTTTTATTCGTGCCGAACATAGTTTTGTCCATACTCGAAGAAACGTCTATTACGATCATCAGCTCCATAGCCAGTTCGTCGTCATCTGCGATTTCTAATGGCAAAATATTTTCAAATTCAGTGAATTCCATATTGCCGAGCGCATAGGTATTCGTGCCGCCGGTTGTAAATAGCCCACCGCCGTAAACGTAAACGTAGTCGGCAAGGATTTCATCGTAGCCGTACGGCAAGGTTTCCGCGTCTACGTTCATCAATATTACTTCGTCGTAGCCGGACAGCTCCTCTAAGGTAGAGGGGACGCCTGACGGCGAAACCACCGTTAACTCATATTCGGAGTTAAGCATATTTTTAAGGTCGGCTGATTCTTTACCCGTGCCGTCAACGATAAGTATACCGGAAGTCGTTTTAATATTAGTGTAAGCGTAATATTTGTTGTTTTCCGCGTATTTGTCCGTACCGGATGTGATTTCGGCAGTAATTTCGTGCAATCCGGGAGAGTTGAACTCTCTTGAAAAAGCATACCTGTCGGTGCCGCCGGAAAGCGTTATCGTCCTGTTTTCTATAAACGCTACGCCGTTGTCGCACAAAGTAATAGTGGCGGTACCGGAAAAATTGCTTTCCATAGTTATGCTGATAATGGTATTTACTCCGAGCGAGGAGTTTTTATCAACTTCAATATTTTTCACCAAAACTTCGCTTTCAGTATTGTTTGACGGCAGATAGATACCGTAAACGTTTATACCTTGCTCTGCCAGCGAACGTGCGGTCGTAGAGGCGTTTCCGTCGGTTTCAAGTCCGTCGGAAATAACTATAAGTCTGCCGTGTTCTTTTTCTTTAAGCAGGTTTGCCGAAAAAGTCAGGGCGGAAGAAATATCCGTTGCCGTAGTATCTTCAACGTCTTTCGACTTTACGTATTCAGCATAGGCGTTAGAAATATTTTTGCTTGCTTCGGACGCGTAAACCTGTCCGTTTGCAAATTTGACTATGCCAATACGGAAATTCGAGGCATTTTCCTCGTTTAATATCTTCTTGATTTGCTCGTCCATCGCAGAGAGCGACGCGGTGTTGCTGTCGGAAACGTCGGCAAGGATTATCACGTCGAAGGTATCGAGCGTTTTTTCCGTTTCAAAACATATTCCTGCGGCGAGAGGTATGGTAAGTAAGATTATTATCAGATGTAGGATAAGAGAAGTTACTCTGTTTCTCGTGCGCCTGTGGCGTTTTGGCAGTCGGAAATAGGGGATCAATGCAAGTGCGATAAGCGGGATATAAGCAAGCAAAAGCCATGGCGATGCAAATAAAATCTTAAAACTGTTCATGATATTGCACCCCCCATTCTGCGGCTATAAGCAAAAGAAGCAGCATTGCCAAATATCTTATCAACTGCAAAGAATTATATTCGATATCCGTTTCCGATGCAAAAGGAATTTTATCCGGAGCGAGAGTATCGCCTACGAAAGCAAAATTACTTTCATCCGACGGGATACGAGCAAAAAGCGTATCCGTTCTGACCTTTCCGTTCGACAGATTTTGTACTATTGTAAATTCGCCCGGTTTAGAGCAGGTAAATTCAAAGGGCAAACGTTCGTATTCTTCCGTCTTTTCCGCCGTGGTAAGCGTTGCGGAAACTGCGTTCGGCTTAGTGTGTACGGAAACCACGTCGCCCGTCTCGTAAAGATACTTATCAAGCGTCAACGGTGCGGCGTAATCGCACGCGTTGTTGACAAGGAGAGGGAAGTCGAGCAACATAGGCAGATCCGAATAGTGTATGTCGAACGCTAAAACGATAACGGTGGTTCCGTCTATCTCGTTAACCAGTATCGTCGGATCGCCGTTACACGTCATTAGCACGTCGTATCCGTCGCACGAAGTGATTTTAGTGTACTTAGTAAATTTTATATTTCTCGGCGTTATGCCACCCATAATCGAGCGGTAAGTAGCGCTAAGCGTATCGTTGCCTACGCCGACGCAATTCATGGATACTTCGCCGCCGACGGTAAAACCAAATGCAGATGACGTAGGATTTACTATGATCAACGCGCCATCGGTGGGCAATTTTTCCGGCATATAACCTTCGTAAAGGTAAAGGTCATAACCGCTGTCGTATATGTTCGGGGTAGGTTTAAGCGATGCTTGAAAAACCGAATTTTCAGGATTCGAAAGTAAAGCGACGTTTAACATATTCGGGTACTCGCTTATGAGTTCCACGTATCTTCTCCTCGTTTTTCCGTATACGGTCAGGGAATTATCGTACCCAAAGGAATCGTTTTCGTATATTGCGATCGTAGCTTTTTCGAAACTGTAAACTTGCAAATCGCTTTCTTCGTGCCAAACGACGGTCTGACTTGCGTTTTGTGCAATATATACCGTTCTGGTTTGTTCAAGGTCTATTTTTTTGTCGTCTCTATCAACTCCGTTAACGATCAGTTTAACCGTAACGTTCGCCGCTCTGTTGTAACTTGCAACGTCGGCGCTGAATTGATAAAAGCCGTTTTTCAACTCCGCATTGAAAGAGAGGACGGATACGTTCCACTCACCTTCGGACATATTTTTTACGGTTACGTAGCCCGGGTGCACGTAGTCAACGTCTGTATACAATATAATTTCAGCTGAGGGATTTTCAGTCAAAACGCCGTTTGCAAGAGAAATAGCCGACGCAATGTCGGAAGAAGTGTAAGAGCATTCCGCCTCGTTAATCACCTTGTTGATAACGTCGTTAGCATTTTCTCTACGAACGGCAAAAGTGGCGGTTTTTTCAGCCAAAATAATGGTAATTTTATCTTCGTCCGTCTTTTGCCCCACGGTCTTAAGTATTTCTTTTTTAGCTTTATCGAAACGTGTTTCGCCGTTTGTTACAGCCTGCATACTTGCGGAACAGTCGAGTATAAAAATCTTTTCGCCGCCGCGCGTATTCAGTTTGATAAAAGGTTTGGCAAGCATAAAAGAAAGAATTACCAAAATTAAAATTTGTAATAAAAGCAAAAGCGACTGTTTAAGCCATTGAAATGGCATTTTGCGCTTTTGATATTTAAGGCTCAGCTCCCAAATAAGCGTACTCGATATAGTCTTTTCGTGATATTTAGGTTTGATTATCCATATAATTATCAACGCGATTACGCTTGATAGGGCAAGCAAGCCGAGTGGTAAAAGAAAACTCATTTTATTATTCCGATTTCCGTAAGTTTATTAAGCAAAGTAATTTCAACCGGTTCGCTCGAATCGGCCAAAACGTAATCTACCGCGCGTTTTGCGCAAAAATCTTTCATGTCGTCAATATATTCGTCCAAAGCCTGTCTGTACGCCTTAAACGCGGCGGGAGTAATTCTCATCTTCATGTTTCTGAGGTCGGTAATTTCTTCCGCCTCGGAATCTTTAAGGAAGATGCGTCCGTTATACGTCGGGTCAAGCTCCTCGGGGGAGAGGACCTGAATAAGCAATACCTGCCTTTTGCGATATAGCAGATATTCCACCGCTGCCTTCCAATCGCTTTTTGTTAAAAAGTCAGAGATGATTATAGTCAATCCGTCGTTATAGCCGACGTTTTCGCAGTTCATAACGGCAGCGTTGAAGTCCGTTTCGCCTTGAAATTTAATGTTTTCAAGCGATAAAACAGCACGGTTAAACGCGTCCGTGCCGTTTACGGTTCCGCAAAGGTCGGGGCAAGTGTCACCTTGAAGTAAACGGAAAGACACTTTATCCATACTCCTTACCGCAAGGAAAGCTATGCCTGCCGCCATTTTAAGGGCGCAATAAGCCTTTTGCTTGTTAGAACCAAGCATAGATGCCGAGCCGTCTATAAAAATTTGAACGTGCATCTGCCTTTCGTCAACGAAAAGTTTAACGTAGTGCTTTTCAAAACGGCTGTATAAATTCCAGTCGATCTTTCTCAGATCGTCGCCGAGCACGTATTCGCGGAAATCGGCAAATTCAACGGTGTTGCCGTAAGATTTTACCCTATGACTGCCTCCGAAATACCCCTGCATCGGCTTGGAAATATCCAGCGAGATCATTTCCAATTTACTGATAAATTCGTCGTCAATAATTTTTTTTGCCATAAATTATTTTTTGAAAAGCCCTTTTTTAGCTGTTTTTTCGCTGATTTGATCGTTGTTTGCTGCGGGTGCGGCGGAAGTTCCCGTTTTACCGCTCAACTCGCGTATTATCTCGTGAATTATATCATCTGTAGTAACGTGATCGGTTACGGCGACGAAGTTTGCTTTAATTCTGTGGCGCAAAACGGGCACTGCAAGTTCGTTGAGATCGTTGTAAGAAACGTTGTATCTTCCGTTCATTATAGCGCGTACCTTTGCTGCGGTAATAAGTGCCTGAGCCGCTCTGGGGCTTGCTCCGTAACGGCAGTATTTTTTAGCGACTGCCGCCGGTTTTTCGCTACCCGGTTGAGTTGCAATAACCAAATCAAGCGCGTAATCCGCAACTTCGTCCGCTACGAGTACCTCTTTGGCTGTTTTACGCATTTCAAGAAGGTCTTCGGCAGAGCAAACGGGGTTAGCCGTTTCTTCCATGGTTATTTGCGTCATATTAACTATATCTTTAAGTTCGGCTTTATTCGGATAAGAAACTAAAAGTTTAAAGATAAAGCGGTCCATCTGCGCCTCGGGCAGAGGGTAGGTACCGTCCTGCTCGATCGGGTTCTGCGTTGCGAGGACGAAAAACGGGTCTTCCAACTTTCTCGAAACGCCCATTACGGTAACGGTATGTTCCTGCATGGCTTCGAGAAGTGCAGATTGCGTTTTAGGCGTAGCACGGTTAATTTCATCGGCAAGGACTATGTTGCTGAATATGGGGCCCGGCTTGAACTCGAAGCGAGATTCGCCGTTTTCACCCTTTACGATAATGTTAGTACCCGTAACGTCCGCAGGCATGAGGTCGGGCGTAAATTGAATTCTTGAAAACGGAAGGTTAAATACTCTTCCCAAGGTTCTTACCAGCCTGGTTTTACCAACGCCGGGCACGCCTTCAAGTAACACGTTTCCGCCGGCTATCATTGCGATAACGGTACATTCAACCGTTTCTTTCTGTCCGACTACGTCTTTTGAGATCTCATCGAAAATTGCTTTGCATTTTTCATTGAATTGTTTTACGTTCTTTTCGTTGATCATTTTTTCTCCGTTAAAA
>CAJOMS010000017.1:0-7911 GCA_905235795.1 uncultured Clostridia bacterium
AAACTGACCGCGCTTTTAATGGCTGTGGTTTGCATGATGATAGTGTCATCGTGCACGATTAAACCGAATAATTCCGAACAGACCGACTCGTCGATCGACAGCGGATCCGATCAGACGGAACCGTATGTAGATCGCCGCATGTACGATTATATTTACGATCCCATGATATATTCCGAACCGGCAAGAATCGATATTCGTTCTGACGCAAGGGATTATTTCGTTCCTCGCGTTACAAACGTGGAAATGAGCTGGCGCGAAGAGTGGGATTACGTTGACGCCACGATAAGCGTTTCAAACTGTGACGACGATGAAGTTTTGGAGGATATTGCGGCGCAGGTAAAGGTGAGGGGAAATTTCACTTCTTGCTACATTAAAAAACCTTACCGTATCAAATTCAGCAAAAAACAAAACATGTTGGGCTTGAACGGCGGTGAAAAATTCAAAAACTGGGTGTTGCTTGCCGACTGGAAGGATTCTTCTATGCTCCGCAACGCTACGGCGTTTTATTTGGGTAAGGTTATCCTCGGTTCGGACGGCTACTATTCTTCCGACTATCGCCCGGTAGAGCTGTATATCAACGGCGATTATCGCGGTATGTATTTGCTTTGCGAGCAACAGCAGGTCAATGCCGGCAGAATAGAAATTGACGAGCCCGCCAGCGGATATACGGGCACCGATATAGGCTATTTAGTAGAATACGATAGCTATTACGAGCAAGAGGCCGAGCTTGAAAGATTTGCCATTTCTTACTACGGCGATGCAAGCAATACCTTTGCTCAAAAAGGCTATTCAATCAAGAACGACGTATATTCACGCAGCCAAAACGAATTTATAAAGAATTATATCGAAAAGGCGTACGAAATTTGCTATCGTGCGGTTAACGGGGGCGGCTATTATCAGTTTAACTCCGATTTTACGAGAATAATTCCGAGTTCTGCGACTTCCGCGGAAGAAGTTGTGGCTGACGTTTTAGATATAGATTCGCTCGTTGATTCGTATATGTTGCAAGAGATCGTGTGCGATTACGATATCGCTTGGTCAAGCTTTTATATGGACGTAGATATGAGCGAAACGGGTGATAAACTTCTGCGTTTCGAGGCGCCGTGGGATTTCGATTCTGCGTTCGGTTTGAGATGTATGCCCGATGGCAGAGGCCTTTTTGCCGCTAACGGCGCGTCAAACAACTTCTTCAAAAACCCGTGGCTCACGCTTTTGGTCAATGAAGATTGGTTCGCCGAGAGAGTGCATTATAAATGGTATGAGCTTATGAAGTACGACGCATTCCCGTATGCTTTTTATCAGATACTTGACGCGTCCGATTTTTATAAGGATAATTACGCCGCAAACTTCAACAGATGGGGCGGCTCACTCGACACGACGGAAGAACCTTATGCCAACATAAGGCAGTTTAAAACTGAAAGACAAGCCGCCGAATATCTTTACGATTGGCTTTATAATCGTTTGGTTTATCTGAACAGAATATGGGGCGACGGCAGTGAATTTTATACAGATTTACGTAGATAAAAGGAGATAATTATGGAGATATTTAAAAATGTTCCCGAAATAAAATACGAGGGACCTGAAAGCAAAAATCCTTTGGCATTCAAATATTACGACGCCGAAAAAGTTGTTATGGGCAAACCGATGAAGGAACATCTTCCGTTTGCTATGGCATGGTGGCACAATCTGTGCGCTACGGGCGTAGATATGTTCGGCCGCGGCGTTGCCGATAAATCGTTCGGTGCAAAAGAGGGAACGATGGAGCACGCAAAGGCTAAGGTGGACGCAGGTTTCGAGTTTATGCAGAAACTCGGAATAAAGTACTTCTGTTTCCACGACGTTGACCTCGTTCCGGAGGCGGACGATATAAAGGAAACCAACCGCCGTCTCGACGAGATTTCCGACTATATCCTCGAAAAGATGAAAGGCACCGATATCAAGTGCCTTTGGGGTACGGCAAATATGTTCGGCAACCCGCGCTTTATGAACGGCGCAGGCTCGTCCAACAGTGCAGACGTGTTCGCATTTGCCGCGGCGCAAGTTAAAAAGGCGCTCGATATAACCGTAAAACTCGGCGGCAGAGGTTACGTTTTCTGGGGCGGCAGAGAAGGTTACGAAACCTTGCTTAATACCGACGTTAAGTTTGAACAGGAAAACATTGCAAGACTTATGAAAATGGCGGTTGAATACGGCCGTAGCATAGGTTTTAAGGGTGATTTCTACATAGAACCCAAGCCGAAGGAACCCATGAAACATCAATACGATTTCGACGCCGCTACTGCGATAGGATTCTTGAAAGCTCACGGGCTGGATAAGGACTTTAAACTCAACATCGAGGCGAATCACGCTACGCTCGCCGGGCATACATTTGAACACGATCTGCGCATTTCCGCAATAAACGGAATGCTCGGCTCTATAGACGCAAACCAAGGCGATATGCTGCTCGGCTGGGATACCGACGAATTCCCCTTCGACGTATATACTTCAACCATGTGCATGTACGAGGTGTTGAAGGCAGGCGGACTTACCGGCGGATTTAATTTCGACGCTAAAAACCGTCGTCCGTCGTACACTCAGGAAGATATGTTCATGGGCTTTATCCTCGGTATGGATACTTTCGCTTTGGGCCTTATTAAGGCGGCTGAATTGATCGAGGATGGCAGAATAGACGAGTTTGTGAAAGAACGTTATTCCTCATATTACAATACCGAGATTGGTAAAAAGATCTTAAATAATAATACGAACCTTAAAGAACTCGCCGAATATGCGGATTCTCTCGGCAAACCTGAACTTCCCGGCAGCGGCAGGCAGGAAATGCTCGAAGGCATCGTAAACAGCGTATTGTTTAAGTAATTATGTATTATATAGGTATAGACCTCGGCACGAGTTCCGTAAAGGGCTTACTCGTGGACGAAAAAGGAAAAATAATAAAAGAGGCGTCCGCTAATTATTCCGTTTACTATCCGCAAAGCGGGTGGAGCGAGCAAAATCCGCAAGACTGGCTTAATGCGACCAACGGAATAATCAACGACCTTTCCGAAGGCAAAAAAAGCGAGATAGGCGGAATTTCGTTCGGCGGGCAGATGCACGGTCTTGTGATTTTGGACGAGCATGACGAAGTGATTCGCTCGTGCATTCTTTGGAACGATGGCAGAACGCAAAAACAAACCGCTTACCTAAATGAACAGGTAGGCAAGGAAAAACTTTCCGAATTTACCGCAAATGTAGCGTTCGCAGGATTTACCGCCCCTAAAATTTTATGGGTAAAGGAAAACGAACCCGAGAATTTTGCGCGTATTTCAAAGATAATGTTGCCTAAAGATTATCTTGCGTACATGCTTACCGGCGTGCACGCCACAGACTATTCGGATGCGAGCGGAACTCTGCTCCTCGACGTAAAAAACAAGCGTTGGTCGGATGAGATGTGCGAGATTTGTTCGGTTAAAAAAGAGTGGTTGCCTAAGCTTTACGAAAGTTTTGAAGTTATCGGTAGAGTAAAAGCGGAATACGGTTTACCGAACGCAGTCGTTACGGCGGGCGCTGGAGACAATGCCGCCGCGGCTATAGGTACCGGAACCGTAGGAGACGGGGATTGCAATATATCCCTCGGAACGAGCGGTACCGTATTTATTTCAAAGGACGGATTTTCCGTTGATGACAAAAACGGTTTACATTCTTTCGTTCACGCTACGGGTAAATGGCATCTTATGGGCTGCATACTCTCAGCCGCAAGCTGTAATAAATGGTGGATAGAAGATATATTAAAATCTGATAATTACGATTTGGCAACGCATGGAGCCGAAGAAAAACTCGGCAAAAATGACGTGTTCTTCCTTCCTTACTTGATGGGTGAAAGGAGCCCGCATAACGACGTAAACGCACGCGGAAGTTTTATCGGTTTGCGCCCGGATACCTCAAGAGAGGAAATGGCCCTCGCCGTTATGGAAGGCGTTGCTTTCGCATTGAAAGATTGTATTGAAATAGCTCGATATAGCGGTTTAACGGTAAATTCTTCAAATATTTGCGGCGGTGGAGCAAAAAGCAAGCTGTGGAAAAAGATCGTTGCAAACGTTTTGAATTTAGAGGTTTATTGCACGGAGACCGAACAGGGCCCCGCTTACGGCGCGGCAATTCTTGCCATGGTAGGCAACGGGGAATATAAGGACGTTTCTTCCGCATGCAAAAACATAGTTCGCAAAAAGGATTTAATCAAACCGGACGCAGTGCTTGTAAAACTTTACGAAAAGAAGTATGCTGCCTTCAAAACGCTTTATCCTTCTTTAAAAGATTTTTTTGCGCTCACTTACGGCAATAACTGATTGATAAAGATAAAAAAAATTTACGCTTTCTTTCGATTGCGTAAATTTTTTTATATATAAATAATTTGAAAGCTATTTGCATTTTTTGTTGCGGTATTAAAATTATCTCCGTTTCAGAGATGCGGCTATTCCGCTAATTTTAATATCGTTCATATCGACGTTTCAATTTCTCGGTCAAAAATTCTTTTATAAATTAAATTTTATTGTTTTGCGAAATCCAATATAACTTTAAACACGTCCGCTTTATCTATGGTTTTAGTAAAGCGGATATTTTTTTCTTTAAGACCGATTATGCCTTGCGGAATTTCCATACCCGTTTCGTTAAAAATGCGATTGATTGCGTCAAATGGGTTTGACAATTTCTTTTCGGCAATTGCGTCGTACACGGCTATGGGGAATTTATACGGCGACGCGGTAGAAACGTAAATTATTGGCGCGTAATCTCTTTCTTTTTCAAAATATTCATTCCCGACGGCAACCGCGGTGGCGGAGTGTGGGTCTAAAACGTAGCCGAATTCGTCAAAGTAAAAAGCTATACAATCGAGTGCGTCGTCATCCGTGGCGTATCCCGCGTAAAAATCCTTAGTTAAAAATTTAATTCCGCTAAACGTATAGTTGCCGTTTTGAGCTAAACTTTCCATCATTTCTTTAACGGAACTACAATTCTTGCCGCTTATATCGTACAGCAATCTTTCAAGGTTACTCGAAACGAGTATATCCATAGACGGCGATTCCGTTTTTACGAGTTTGCGCCGTTTATCGTAAGTGCCCGTTTTGAAAAAGTCCGTGAGCACGTTGTTTGCGTTAGAGGCGCATATTATTTTCTTTATAGGTAACCCCATTTGTTGCGCGTAGCGGCAAGCCAGAATATTGCCGAAATTCCCGGTAGGAACGGAAAAATTTACCTCGTCGCCGTATGCGATGCTGCTTGAATTGACGAGGTCGCAGTACGTCGAAAAATAATAGGCAATCTGCGGGGCAAGCCTGCCTATATTTATCGAATTTGCAGACGAAACGATATACCCTTCTTTTTCAATCTCCAATGTGCTTTCCGGACTGTTCATGAAATTTTTAACGGCGGTTTGGCAATCGTCGAAATTTCCCTTTACGGCAACTACGTTTACGTTGCCGCCTTCCTGCGTAACCATCTGCAATTTTTGTATTTCGGATACGCCGCCGTCGGGATAGAATACAATAATTTTAGTGCCGTCTATATCTTTAAAACTTTCCAACGCGGCCTTGCCCGTATCGCCGCTCGTAGCGGAAACGATCAAAATCTTTTTTTCTGAACCGTTTATTCTTAAACTCTCCTTCATAAGATACGGTAAAAGAGTAAGGGCTACGTCCTTAAATGCGTAGGTGGGGCCGTGATATAGTTCCAGAACGAATTCGTCTTCCGTAAGGCTTATAAGAGGGGCAGGATCCGCCATGTCGAAGCGCGAATATGCCTTTTCGCATGCCTCTGTAAGAAATTCGTAAGAAAATTCATCGAAAAATTTATATAAGACGTATGCGGCGCGTTGAGCGTAATCCATATCGCACAGTTTTAAAATATCTTCTTTGGAAAAGTTTGGCAAATTTTCGGGAACGAAAAGCCCTCCGTCATCGGCAAGACCTTTGATGATAGCTTGCGACGCAGTCACTCTTTCGGTTCCTCTTGTGCTCTCAAAATACATAAAATCCTCACTTTAACCGTGTAGGTGTCTGTTTTTTAATTATATTTTACTATAAGTTCACGAATTTTTCAATTATATTTGACAAATATGTCCATAAATTATACAATGTTTATATGAAATACGTTATTATTTTGTGTGACGGCATGGCGGATAGTGCAATTCCCGAACTCGGAGGCAAAACTCCGCTTGAATACGCCCGTACCGAAAACTTTGATCTTCTCGCAAAAAGTGCCGAAATAGGCTTATGTAAAACCGTGCCCGAAGGGTTAGCTCCGGGTAGCGACGTGGCGAATCTGTCCGTGCTCGGCTACGATCCTTCAGTCTATTACAAAGGCAGGTCGTCTTTGGAGGCGGCAAGCATTGGCGTTGCGCTTGAAGACGACGATATCACATTGCGCTGTAATTTCGTGCACCTTTCAGACGACGAAGTTTACGAAAACAAAGTTATGGAAGATTACAGCGGCGGCAACGTTTCTACGGAGGAGGCCGAAGAACTTCTCTCTACCGTAAAGGATCGTTTCGAAACCGATCTTATAAAATTTTATAAGGGTACCACGTATAAACATTGTACGGTGTTGAGGCATGGCGGAGAGGTGGGCACCTATACGCCTCCGCACGATATTTCGGGGCAGAGGATCGCAGATTATTTGCCCGCAGAGAATGGCTCCGAAAGATTTTTGGACATTATGCGGGAATCCAACGCGATTTTAAAAAATCACCCAATAAACGTAAAACGCCGCGAGGCAGGGCTTATACCCGCTGATTACTTGTGGTTTTGGGGAGCGGGCAGTAAGCCGAACTTGCCGTCGTTCCTTTCAAAAACGGGGCTTTCCGGCGGTGTGATTTCCGCCGTAGATCTGATACGCGGCATAGGCATTCTTGCCGGAATGTCTGTCATCAACGTGCCCGGTATCACCGGCGGAAACGATACGAATTTTAAAGGTAAAGCAAGATACGCGCTCGATTTTTTAAAGGAAAACGATTTCGTTTATATCCACGTTGACTCGCCCGACGAGTGTTCCCACAAGTTCGATCTTCAAGGCAAAATCGAGGCGATAGAAAGCATCGACGGTATTATTTTAAAAGAAATTCTAAACGAGCTTGACGGGCAGGAATTTGCCGTTGCCGTACTTCCCGACCATTTTACACTGCTCGAACTGAAAACGCACGTTTCCGATCCCGTGCCGTATATGATTTATTCTTCAACCAAAAATTTGTATAACGGCATAGGTAAGTTCGCCGAGCGCGACGCAAAAAACGGGCCTTACTTTAAGGGCTTTGAGTTTATGGAACACTTTATCAAAACCGTAAAATAGTATTTGTATTTTTGCGCTTGTGATTTGCATAAAAAGACACTAAACCGTTATACGGTTTGCAAATAATTTACATAGGTATTAGAATATGTATGAAAAAATTCAGGAGAAGAATTATGGATTATAAATCAACTTTAATGTGGAAAGAGATAAGCGAGACCGGTAGAATTTTCAAAGAGATCGAGCCGGCAAACAGAGCCGTAATGGCTGAAGTCGTAAAGGCTATAAAGGCTTCCGGCGCAACGAACTTCGTTCTCGCAGGAAGAGGTACGAGCGACCACGCTTTGATGTATTTAAAATACGTTCTCGAAGAAAAGACCGAATACACCGCGTCTTACGCCGCGCCCAGCATAGTTACGATATATAACGGAAAACTTAACTACAAAAACAGCGTAGTTATCGGTTGTTCGCAAAGCGGCAAGGCGGCTGACGCTATAGCTGTGCTTGAAAAGGCTAAGAAGGACGGAGCCGTTACTATTGCCATAACCAACGACGAAACGAGCCCCATGGCTAAGCTTGCGGATTATCATCTGTTCTGCAATTGCGGCTTAGAGAGTAGCGTTGCGGCAACCAAGACTTTCAGCGCCCAACTTTATTTGAGCT
>CAJOMS010000017.1:7928-24547 GCA_905235795.1 uncultured Clostridia bacterium
GACGAGCTCGCCGGAGACGAGGCAGAACTGAAAGAGCTTCACAATTATTATAAAAATATAGATAACAAATTCTCTGTTATAGACGGATTCACTACCACCTATGCCGAAAAATATAAGGATACTTTCAGTGGATTTGTTCTTGCAAGGGGAATTGCTTACCCGATAGCCAACGAGCAGACACTAAAACTTCAGGAAACCTGCTATATCCAAATGAAGGGATATGCCGGTAGCGATTTTTATCACGGCCCCATGGCTATGGTCAACGCCAAGACTCCCGTGCTCATCTATTGCGCTCACAACGAGGATGACGCGAAGATAGAGGAACTTATGAGGGCGGATCAGGTCCAATGCGTTGATAAAATGATTTCGCTCGGCGCGCCCGTTTTGGTAATTACCGACGATAAATATATTGCGGATAAATATAACGCTTTGTGCGACGTTGCGGCTCTTCCCGCGGCCGGTTGCGACAGATTTACCGTGTTCTACTTTGCTCTGTTCGCTCAAATGCTCGCTTGCAAGATAAGCGTCTCTATCGGCAACAACCCCGACGCACCTCGCGCTCTCAAAAAGATAACCATAACCAAGTAATTAAAAGTAAATTAAAACCAACAAGCGCAGGGCACCAAGCTCTGCGCTTTTCGATTGATAATTTATATATTTACGCCTGATACGTGTATAAACCTAATTTGTTGAAAGGAATAGGAATATATAGACCTGTCAAGAGCGTCGAAAGTGTGGGTAGTTATTAAAGGCGTGTTATCGTAAAATGCGGTTATTATGCCCGAGTGGTAAAAATCTCCGTTGCCGTTTCCAAACTGAACGATATCGCCGACGAGAAGGTGTGGGAGAGTTACTTCCTCTCCGAATGGGCCCGCGCCTTTATTTTCCGTAAGGAATCTGTAAAGATACTCAACGCCCGTCCAAGCCGCGGTGCGGCTATTTGCAGATATGTAGTACCAACCGGTAACGGGTGTAAAATTCATTATGCCTGCACCCGCATAAACGCATTGAGAAACGAAGTTCGTGCAGTCGCCGCCAAGCGCGTCGAAATTGTAATAGGCGGGGTTTCTGCCGAACGCCCATTTGCGCGCATAATTCACCGCGGAAGTTCTGTCGTAATTTTTTATCGCCATATTACATTATATAAGGATTTTTATAAATTGTTGAAAGAAAAAGCCCGCAGCATTTCGCTACGGGCAATTCAATTTAAAAATCAAGTATTAATTTTCATAGCTTTTTGCAATTTTTAAAATTTTCTCAGACAAGGTTTTCAACGTTCCGTCGCCGAACGGGTTTGGCAATTCGGCCTCTTTAACGAGATCGCTGAATAATTTCGTTCCGCCTGCGCTTGCAAATTTGATATAGCGTTTAAGCGCCTCGTCGTAATTTTCCGTCATCATAACCAAAAATCCGAGCGCTACGGTTTGAGCGAGACAGTAATCTATATAGTAGAAAGGACTTTCGTAAATGTGCATTTGATATTGCCAGCGCGTTCCCTTTTCGAGATAGGGGATTCCCTCGAAATCCATATACGGGCGATATTTCTTTTCGAGGGAGAGATACGCTTCGTCGCGTTCTTGCGGCGTCATATCGGGGTTTTCGTAAACAATGTGCTGAAATTCGTCCACGATAACGCCGTAAGGGATAAAACATACGCTTGAAAGCAAGTGTGCCTTGCAGTAATCTTTGGGGTTATCAAAGAATTTGTCCATATATTTTTCGCAGAAAAATTCCATGCTCATGCTGTGACATTCCGCCGTTTCCATTCCGCCTACGCCCAATTCGGCGTCGCCGCAGTCGTAAACCTTCTTTTGAGCAAACGCATGGCCGAACTCGTGGGTAATTACGTCGATATCTCCTGCTGTACCGTTAAAATTAGCCAAAATAAAAGGCTGTTTGTACTTATCGAAACCGGTGCAGTAGCCACCGCCCCATTTACCGTCGCGCGGCTCCACGTCGAAAGCCTCGTTTTCGAGCATGGAATGCATAAACTTGCCTATTTCCGGGTTCATTTCATCGTACATTTTTTGCGCATTTTCAAAAATGCCTGCAGCGCCGTCTTTCGGGCGAGGATTGCCTCCTTTGATGTAAACGGCGTCGTCGTAAAACTTCATATTTTCAATGCCGAGGTCTTTTGCCGTTTCCTTTTTAATTTCGCTTACTACGGGCACGAGATCTTCAAGCACGTTTTTGCGGAATTTTTCTACCGTAGCGCGGTCGTAATCTATGCGGTTCATTCTGTAATAACCGAGCTCTACAAAGTCTTTATATCCCATTTTGCGCGCTATTTTGGTGCGAATTTTTACGAGACGGTCGTAAATATCGTCAAGCGTGTCTTTGTTTTCTTCCAGCGCCCTGCCTATGGCGCAAGCTGCAGCCTTTCTCACTTCGCGGTCCTCGTCTTCAAGATATCCCCTTACGACGGAAAGCGGAAGTTTTTCGCCGTTCCACTCCACGCCAAGTTCGGACATAAATTTAGAGTATTCCGTAACTATAGCGTTTTCGGTCTGGCATTCTTTTTCCACTGAAGGATTGTACGCCTTTTTCGCCGTTTCGTAATTTTTGTAGCAAATGGGGTTTACCTTTTTTTCGAGTTCCTTGCGAAAAGGGGTTGATAGCATAATTTCGCTGTATTCAACCATAACTTCCGAGGCGATAGGGGATACGTTGTCGTAATATTCCATTTCATTAATATAAAACTCGTCTTTGGTGTTAAGGGTAAATCTGCAGTTTGCCAAGGAAACGGCTGTGCCGTAAGCCGTGGTTTCGTCTAAAAACGTCTTTCTGGCGGCAAAAACCTGTTCTGCCGAGGTCGCGGCGTTTGTTCCCTCGCGGAAGGTTTCAAGCGCCTTTTTAAGGTCTTCTATTTCGTAGCGTTTATATGGTATTTCAGATATTTTCATAATCTTTTCTCCTTTAAAATTATTTTATCAGTATGCATGCAATATGTCAAGTTCAAAGTAGCTTTTTTTAGCTTGTATAAAACATTTTGTGAAAAATTCACAACAATTATAAAAAAATTTAAAAAAACGGTAAAAAACATTTGACATTACGCGGCTCGTCTGCTAAGATTAAAGTATCTTTTTAAAAAAGGATGCACTTATGACGATTACGGCGAAGCAATGTAGAATACGTAAAATAGCAATGTTCCATTCCTTCACCTCCGCACGCTTTGCGGAATATCTTAATGCGCACATCTGACTCTGTATCTATATATAATCGGATACGGAGTTTTTTATTTGTGATAAAACTAACTTAAAATTGTGATTAAATGCCTTATGAGGCATTATGGAGGTTTTATTATGAAAAAATTTTTCACCCTTTTGCTCGCTGCTGTTATGGCAGTAGGCTGCTTCACTTTCGTTGCTTGTACTGCTAAGGAAAACGACGAATTCAAAGTAGGTTTTATCTTCTTGCATGACGAAGCTTCGACCTACGACCTCAACTTTATCGAAGCTGCTAAAGACGTTGCTAAAGAACTCGGTTTGAAAGAATCTCAAGTTATTTTGAAAGCCAACGTTCCCGAAGGCAATGAATGCTATGATACCGCTGCAGAACTTGCAGATGCCGGTTGCAGTCTTGTATTTGCAGACAGTTTCGGTCACGAGGATTATTTGATTAAAGCAGCTAAGGAATTCCCGAACGTTCAATTCTATCACGCTACCGGTACGAGAGCTCATACCGAAAAACTCGCCAACTACCACAACGCTTTCGCCGCTATTTATGAAGGCCGTTACCTCGCAGGTATCGCTGCCGGCATGAAGCTCAACGAAATGATTGAGGCCGGTAAATTTAACGCAGAAGAAGCAAAAATGGGTTACGTAGGCGCTTTCCCGTATGCGGAAGTCGTTTCCGGCTACACCTCTTTTTATCTCGGTGCTAAGTCCGTTTGCCCGACCGTTACCATGGAAGTAAAATATACCAACAGTTGGTACAATCTCGACTCTGAAAAGGCAACAGCTCTCTCTCTCATAAATAACGGATGCAAACTCATAAGCCAACACGCTGACTCTCTCGGTGCACCTTCCGCTTGTGAAGAAAAGAAGGTACCTAACGTTTCTTACAACGGTAGCACTCAGGCGGCAGGTCCTAATACTTACATCGTTTCTTCCAAGATCAATTGGAGGCCTTACTTCAAGATGATTATCGAGGCTGCTAAGAACGGAACTACCGTTCCCTACGACTGGACCGGAACTATTGAAACCGATTCCGTACAGATCCTCGAACTCAACACGGCAGTTGCCGCAGAGGGAACTCAAGCCGCTATCGACGCTGCTGTCGCTCAGTTCAAAGCAGGCACGTTACACGTTTTCGATACCAGCAAGTTTACCGTTAAAGGTGAAACGTTAACCACATATTTGGCAGACGTTGACGACGACGGCACGTTTACAGGCGAAACCGAAGCAATTAAAGACGGTTATTTCCACGAATCCGAATATCGTTCTGCTCCTTACTTTGATCTCAGAATCGACGGAATTACCGAAAATTTTGCGAACTAATTTAAGAAAATAACGTTAATCGTTAATACGTGTAAGGCGGAGTATTTGACTCCGCCTTACATAGTTTTTTTTACAAGTATTTGCTAAAACGGAGGTTACGGCATGGAAAAAACCGTAGCATTGCAAATGGTGGGCATATCAAAAAGATTTGGGCCTATACTTGCAAATTCAAACATTAATTTATCCTTATATAAGGGCGAAATTTTGGCATTGCTCGGCGAAAACGGCAGTGGCAAAACCACCCTTATGAACATGATATCCGGCATATATTTCCCGGATGAAGGGCAAATTTATATCAACGGAGAAGAAGTGGTTATACATTCGCCCCACGACGCTTTTAAACACGGCATCGGAATGATCCATCAGCACTTTAAGCTGATAGACGTCTTTACCGCCGCACAGAACATCGTTCTCGGCGTAAACGATAAATCTTTTAATATTAAAAACGCAAATTCCGCAGTCGCGGAGATAGCGGATAGGTACGGTTTTAGTATCGATCCCAAAAAAAGAATAAACGAAATGTCGGTTTCCGAAAAGCAAACTGTCGAAATCATCAAAGTTTTGTATCGCGGTGCGGATATACTTATACTTGACGAACCAACGGCAGTGCTTACCCCGCAGGAAACGGAAAAACTTTTTAACGTTCTGCGTAAAATGAGGGAAGACGGCAAGTCTATTATAATCATCACCCACAAACTTAACGAAGTTATGGAATTATCCGACAGGGTAGCCGTATTAAGAAAGGGTGAATATATCGGCACCGTAAATACTAAAGAAACGAATCAATCGCAATTGACCGAGATGATGGTCGGGCAAAAAATATCTTTAAATATAGACAGGAGCGATCCCGTCAACCCGAAGGACAGAATTATCGTAAACGGTCTTTATGCTAAAAATAAAGAAGGCGTTACCGTTCTGAACGACGTTTCGTTCACGGCTAAATCCGGCGAAATTTTGGGTATTGCAGGCATAGCCGGCAGTGGTCAAAGGGAATTGTTGGAGTCCATCGCAGGACTGCAACATTTAAACGCCGGAGAAATTACGTATATCGATCCTCAAACGGATGAGAAAATTAATTTGAGAGACAAAACGCCCGTGCAGATAAGGGATTTGGGCGTAAGGCTTTCGTTCGTTCCCGAAGACAGGCTCGGTATGGGGCTTGTCGGCAATATGGATATAGTAGACAACATGATGTTGCGCAGCTATAATAAGGAAGGCGGGATATTCCTTGACAGACATAAACCGAAAGACCTTGCCGACAAAATCATTCACGACCTCAGCGTCGTTACGCCCAGCGCGCGTACTCCTGTAAGAAGACTTTCGGGCGGCAACGTTCAAAAGATACTCGTCGGCAGGGAAATTGCCGCCGCGCCTAAAGTTTTGATGGCGGCGTATCCTGTAAGAGGGCTTGACGTAAATTCTTCTTATATGATTTACAACTTGCTTGACGAGCAAAAGAGGAACGGCGTTGCAGTCATATTCGTCGGCGAGGATCTTGACGTTTTGATAGGTCTGTGCGACAGAATACTCGTTATTTGCGACGGGACTGTTACGGGAATTGTTGACGGAAGAACCGCCGATAAGGAAGAAATAGGGTTGATGATGATGCATCATGCTGCTCAAAGCACGCAGGAGGTCGTTTAATGGGTTTTATCAACAGTAAAGAAAAAAGCGTCAAGGAGCCTTTGTTCCAAGTAGTAAAACGCGAAAAGGACGCGCTGCCGACTTGGAAAGCCATTTTAATAAAGGCGGGTGCGATTGTAGGCGCGTTTATAGTTATAAGTTTGCTCGCCTTCGCTTTGGTCGGTATAAGTCCGTTTGAATTCATAGGTAAGATGTTTGACGGCGTGTTCGGTTTCAGCACAACTTCCAACAGACGTCTTTGGATTTCTGCCCGCAGTTTGGCAATATTGCTCTGTTTCGGCGTTGCTTTGGCTCCTGCCTTCAAGATGAAGTTCTGGAACATTGGCGCGGAAGGACAAGTGCTTATGGGCGGCTTGGCTTGCGCCGCGTGCATGTTTTATCTTGGCGGAACGTTGCCCGATTGGTTGGTTTGGATAATAATGTCCGTCGCCGGTATCCTTGCGGGAATAATCTGGGCAGTTATTCCGGCAATTTTCAAAGCGTACTGGAATACTAACGAAACGTTGTTTACTCTTATGATGAACTACGTTGCGATACAGTTTATATGTTTCTTTACGGATATTTGGGTAAAAGACGGATCCGGCACTCTTACGAGCAGGCATCTTCACAATATATCTTTACCGAAAATAGGCGGATCGGAGTATCTTTTGCCTATCATAGTGGTCATAATAATTACGGTGCTGATGTTCGTTTATCTTAAATACAGCAAGCACGGGTACGAACTTTCCGTCGTAGGCGAAAGTGAAAACACCGCAAAATACATAGGCATAAACGTTAAAAAGGTCGTAATCAGAACGATGGCTTTATCCGGCGCAATTTGCGGGGTGATAGGCGTTTTGCTCGTCGGTGCAATAAACGGAACAGTCAATACCGCTACCGCAGGAGGACAAGGTTTTACGGGCATCATAGTTGCTTGGCTGGGTAAATTCGATCCGATATATATGGCGCTTACCGCATTTTTGCTCGTTTTCCTCGACAGGGGAACAATCGCTTTAAATCTTACGAACAACGCTTTTTCTGCAATAATCACGGGTATCGTTATATTTATCGTGTTGGGTAGCGAATTCTTTATCAACTATAAAGTAAAAATTCACAAAACCAACAAAAAACAGAGCGTTGAAAAAAACGACGCTCCACAAAAAGAAAAGAAAGTAAACGGAAAGGAGTGACAAAATGGAAGGGATACAATTTATTTCTCAAGCGTTTCGTTTTAGCATGGCACTGCTTTTTGGTTGCACGGGTGAAATTATAACCGAAAAAGCCGGTCACCTTAATTTGGGTACGCCGGGTATTATGTGTATGGGTGCGGCAGGCGGATGTTTAGGCGCGTACTTATACGCTCAGAGTACTTCAAACCCGATTTGGATCCTCGCAATTTTGATTCCGATTCTATTTGCGATCGTATTCGCCGGATTTATGGGCTTGCTTTACAGCTTTATGACCGTAACGCTCAGGGCAAATCAAAACGTCACAGGCCTTATGATAACAACTTTCAGCGTTGGCGTTGCAAACTTTATCAAGTCGCAATTTGGTACGAGTATTGACGGGGCTATTTCCACTTTGATGGTTAGCTTTAGGGCGCACTTACCATTTGCTGAAAATTTGGGCGTGTTTGGCCAATTATTCTTCTCTTACGGCATAATGGTTTATATAGCTGTGGCTATAGCCATTTCATGCACCGTTATTTTTAACAAAACGAGAGTGGGCCTGCATTTAAGAGCAGTGGGTGAAAGTCCGGCAACTGCCGACGCCGCAGGCATCAACGTTACCGCATATAAATATATAGCTACCATTATCGGCAGCGCAATATCCGGCTTGGGCGGATTGTTCTACACGCTCGATTGGAACGGCGCGTGGGATAGCGGCCTCAATGCAACACAAGCAATAGGTTGGCTTGCCGTAGCTCTCGTTATATTCGTTATGTGGAAACCGAATTTTGCAATACTCGGTTCGTTTATTTTCGGCACCTTGTATATGTTGCCAAATTATCTGGACGTATCGTTTGCGATGAGAGATTTAATTCAAATGTTGCCTTACGTCGTTACGATTTTAGTATTAGTCATAACAAGTATAGAAGATAGCAAAAATTCTCAGCCTCCGGCAAGTTTAGGGTTGAATTATTTCCGAGAAGAAAGATAAATAAATTGCATTATATTATGGCTTATGCTATAATATAATCGTGCGGATGTGGCGGAATTGGCAGACGCGCTGGCCTTAGGAGCCAGTGTCAACGACGTGGGGGTTCAAATCCCTTCATCCGCACCATATTTAGTTGACAAAAGTACTCGTCAACGCGAAAACCACCTAAAAACGGCTGTTTTTAGGTGGTTTTTTGCATTTTTAGGCGATTTTTAGTCTTGTTTCAGTATGTAAAAAAATTAAGAATTCTACGGCTCGGATTTTCTTATTTTTAAAAAATCGGGAGTTGAACCTACAAAAAAAACAACTAAAACAAAAACGCTATAATAGATAATAGCGTAAATCGGTAGGATGTTATAGAGCCTGCCGATTTTTTATTGAACACTTGCCAATAACAATATTTTCTTGATATACTACCACCTATTGATATAACAGGGGGACTATTAACGTCAGTACGACTAAGCCAATATCAGGTTGACGTCTATGTATATCGGAAATTAGCTTTAACTCATCATCCGAATGCGCATTCGGATGGTGGTGCGGACGGCGAGATTTATCAACGAGTGATTCTGCAGAGCTATCGTATCGTTTTCTCCAACGGTATACGGATGATCTGGAGACGTTAAAACGTTTCACAGCAGAATTAACACCAAAATTGAAAGAAAATTTGACAACTGATTGCCGAAAGCGGGCTATTTGTGTTATTGTTTTCATAGTAGCTTTTTTGAAATCCTTTGTTAGTTTTTGTTGGTAATTAAACTTTAACATAAAGATTTCTTAATTGCTATTATTTTTTATCTCTTTTATCTCACATCTATTGTAAACCTACACAAATAAATTATCAATTTTACAAAATTCTCCTTGACAAAGGTTCCGTCTTATATATATAATATAAATAAGATGTATATAATATAAATAAGAAATTTTTAAGGAGTAAAGAAAATGAAAATGAAAAAGACTTTATTAGTAGGATTACTTTTGTTAATAAGTATATTATGTCTTACTGCTTGTTTAAACCTGACTGAACAATCGGATTCGACTTGTACTGTAACTTTCGATTTGAATGGCGGACAGGAAGATATTCAATATCAGCTCTTGCCTTTAGAGGTGGAAGCTGGCTCAACCTTCACACTTCCGGTACGTCCAGAACTTGCGGAAATTACTTTAGTTGAAAATGGACATATAAGAACTATAATTAGACCTGAAGGAAAAGTGTTTGATGCTTTTGAGGTTGATGGAGTAAGAAAAAATCCCGGAGATGAAATAGAAATAAGTAAAGATACCGTCATTAAGTATTTATGGAAGGATATTATTTATATTCACAACGTCAAGGCAACTATAAAAGCCCCTATCGTAGGTAATATCGTAGACGCCGAGTATAGTGAAGTTTTAAATCATTATGATTATAAAACACAAACAAATCGCCCCAAAGTATACGTCCCTGAGAATTTGGAGTATTATGCTTATGAAGAAGCAACTTATTGGTACGTTGGTGAAGATTATGATGTGTTCAGAGGGGAAATAGAAAAAGATACGACTTATAATGCGCTTATTTATTTTACAGGTATTGACGAACAATATCAGTTTGCTGATGACGTAAAGGTTTTTATAAACGGCGTCGAGATAACTGATTTTGACAACATGGCTCTTTGGATATACGCATCATATGAGATTGAATCTTCAGAAGAAAATACGTGTACTATCGCTTTCGATTTGAATGGCGGAATTGAAAATAGTGAATATCCTGTCTTACCTTTAGAGGTGGAAGCCGGCTCAACTTTCGTATTTTCGAGACCCGAACTTCCGGAAATCTTTTTAATTAAAAACGGATTTTACACAACTGTGAGATGTCCCGATGGAAAAGTGTTTGATGCTTATGAGGTGGACGGAGTAAGAAAATATATCGATGATGAAATAGAAATAAATAAGGATACCGTTATTAAGTATTTGTGGAAGGACGTTATTTATATTCACAGAATTGAGGCGACTATAAAAGCCCCTATTATAGGTAATATCGTTGAAGCCGAATATAATGAGGTATATGGTTTTTATGATCATGGAACACAAACAAATCGCCCTGAAGTAACCGTTCCCGAGAACGTGAATTATTATGTTCTTGACGAAGCAACTTATTGGTACGTTGACGATGATGAATATGAAGTATTCAGAGGAAAAATAGAAAAAGATACGACTTATAAAGCGCTTATTTATTTTACAGGTATTGACGAACAATATCAGTTTGCTGATGACGTAAAGGTTTTTATAAACGGCATCGAGATAACGGATTTTGACAACAGGGCTTTTTGGGTATACGCATCATACGAGATTGAATCTTCAGAAGATAATGATCTGTAAAAGATGATAGCGTAGGGTTTTTATCACATCGGCGGAAAATGGCGGATTGGCAATAAAGATAACATTTTTTAGGTTCTTTGTCAAATCCGCTAAAAGATGCCAAGCAAAAAACGCTCGGCGGGTACGTTTTTTTCGTGGCTTGATTTTTATAAAAACGTAAAGTAAATAATAAAAAATAACAGGCGAGTACTTATGAAAAACGAACACATAACTGTCGCTGTATGTGATACGATTATCAGATGCCGCAACATTTTTTAGTATATAAAAAATTAAATTTTTTTGATAATCAAAATAAAAAATCGTGTTGACTAAAAAGGCAAATTCTGCTATATTAATACTATATAAATTAACAAGAAGATCTATCCAAAATGAAAAGATTTATTTGTATGTTTTTAAGTTTTTGCGTGATATGTTCGCTTTGCTGTTGTAATGGCCCAAAGAGGAAAAATTCAGACGTTGTATATAAGGGTGTTGAAAGGCTGAATGCAACCGCGCAAACGAATTTTTCGACGAATTCATTGAAAAATGACGATTATAAGAAGGCGTACGACGAGTTTGCTTTTGAATTTTTCAGCGCCGTCGAAGCTGCCGATAAGGATTCTAACGTTTGTCTTTCGCCGTTTTCCGCATATATGGCGTTTTCTCTCTGTTTTGCCGGATCGGCCGGTACTACGGCAGAAGAATTCAAAGAAGTTTTCGGTTTAAGCAAAGAGGACGCGTCGGAATTTTGCCGATCTCTATATGCAAATTTTTTGCAGAGGGAATATAGCGATAAAAATACGAAATTCAACCTTGCAAACTCCGTGTGGATGGATAATGCGTATGCTCCATACGTAAAAGATAGTTATTTGCAAGTCGCTACGAATTACTTCGACGCACCGATATTTAGGTGTGATTTTTCCGATTCCGCAACCGTAAATGCCGTAAATAAGTGGTGCAACGACAATACAGACGGTCTTATCGACAAAATAATAGATAAATTCGATAAAGATCAGATAATGGCACTTATAAACGCGCTTCTCATAGAGGCCGCTTGGGTAACTCCATACAATGACAGCGAGGTGGTAATCGATTCTTTCAAAAATAAAGATCTTACGACTTCTCAAACGAAATTTTTAAGCAAAAAGATTTCATCGTATTATTCAGCCGACGACGCCGTTGCGTTTAAAACGTATCTTTGGGACGGATTTTCTTTCGTAGGTATTTTGCCGAACGAAGAAATTTCCATAGACGATTACTGCGAGAATCTCACTTTTGAAAAAATAAACGCTCTGCTTGAAAACGGAAAAAACCCTTACGACGTTTACACTCGCATTCCCAAATTTAATACTGATTACGAGGTGGATCTCGTAGAAATAATGCAGAGTATGGGGCTGAATTTTGCTTTCAATAAGTATTTTGCTGATTTTAAGCCTATGATAGAGTTGCCGACCTCCAACGTATATATAGGTTCCGCGATTCAAAAGACGCATTTCGAGTTGGATGAAAACGGAATAAAAGCGGCAGCGGTTACGTATATAGGAATGAGTGAATCTACCTCTTTGCCGATCCCAAAACCAAAAATGCAAATTTATCTCGATAGACCTTTCGTTTATTTAATGATGGATGAGGCAACGGGTTTGCCTATGTTTGTAGGCACGGTAAAAAATATACACAATTAAAAAAAAGGTAAAAAATAAATATATTACTGTAAACACAAAGCGAGGAATTTATGCAAAAATTGTACTCTTTGAACAATAAGGTATGTGCTTGCGGAAAGTTACATTCGTTTTCGTCCGAAATAGTAGTAGGCGAAGGCGTTATAAGCAAACTACCGGAAATAATCAAAAAATATAATTGCCGTAAACCGTTTATTTTGTCAGACAAAAACACTTATGCTGCGGCGGGAAAAAGTGTGTGTGAAATTCTTGAAGATAGAGGAATAGATTTTTCCTGCTACACGTTTGATTCTGACGAGGTCCTGCCCGATGAAAAGAGTGTGGGGCTCGCAGTTATGCACTACGATTACGATTGTGATATGATCATAGGCGTTGGTTCGGGCGTAATAAACGATATATGTAAAATAATAAGTGCGATGACGGAAAAATATTACGTTATAGTCGCCACCGCGCCTTCGATGGACGGGTACGCCTCGTCAACTTCTTCTATGACGAGAAATGGCTTGAAGATTTCTTTGCCGAGCCATAGGGCGGACGTTATTTTGGGCGATATCGATATTTTGAGGAACGCACCGATCAAAATGCTTGTTTCGGGCATAGGGGATATGCTTGCAAAATACGTAAGTATATGCGAGTGGCGTATTTCAAATTTGATTACCGGTGAATATTATTGCGAAGAAATTGCCTCTCTCGTTCGCGACGCACTCAAAATTTGCGTAGATAACGCCGATGGCTTACTTAAACGAGATAAAAAAGCCGTAAAAGCGGTGTTTGAAGGTCTTGTGATAAGCGGTGTGGCTATGAATTATGCGGGCGTGTCGAGGCCCGCGTCCGGAGTAGAACACTATCTTTCGCACGTATGGGATATGCGCGGCATTGAATTCGGCACCGCGGTGGAACTGCACGGTATACAATGCGCTGTCGGCACGTTGATAGCGCTTAAAGAATACGAAAAACTTAAAACGGTTGTACCTGATCGCCAAAAGGCATTAAAATACGTTGAAGATTTCGATTATTCCGTTTGGAGTGAAGAATTGAAAAAGTTTTTGGGCCACGGAGCAGACGATATGATCGCGCGCGAACAGATGGAAGGAAAGTACGATAAAGAAAAACATAAAGCTCGGCTTGAAGTTATAATAAACAAATGGGACGATATCATAAAAGTTGTAGACGAAGAACTTCCTTCTTACGATACCGTATACAATCTCATGACCTCGATAGGCGCACCGACGACGCTTGACGAGATAGGTCAGCCCGAAAGCATATTGCCCATGTCGTTTAAAACTACTAAGGATATACGCGATAAATACGTCCTTTCCCGCCTGTTATGGGACATCGGCGTTCTGGACGAATTAGTATAATAAATACGAATATTATGGAATATATATGACTCATAATAAAATACGAGATAGCATTCAACAGATAGTCGGTAAAAAGTTAAACGAAGTACTTCTTGCTTGTGAAATGTTACGTTTTTATTTTGACGGTGATTATGGTATTCATGCGGTCGGATTTGTCAGAATAATTAAAGGGAACGACATTTTATTGACAACTTTGGATTATCAGAATTGGGATGAGAAAATTGATGAAAATAATGACGAGTGGTATAATTTAGAACGTTTTAAAAAAGAAATCATCGGAGGGAAAGTCGTTTCCGTAAAACTTACAAAAACCAACGATTTATTTATAAATTTAGATAACGACGTAAAAATTGAAACGTATAATGCAAACGGTTATTTCCATTTTGGAGAAGAAAACGAGCAATGGCGATTTATGTTTGGTGAATATGATGCAATCGTTATAAACAGTAAGTCGATAGATTTTCTTGACGATAAACAAATAGTTACGTTAAGATACGGTGAAAAGAAAAAGATTGTTACGTTACGTTCAGATCAGTTTAAAACGACAGATAAATAGCGGAGTCGTTGCTGTCATAGCCGCTTCGGACAACGTAGATAAAAACAGTCAAAAATCAAAGTTAATATAATAAAACTACCGGTTGAAAGATTTTATCCATCCGGTAGTTTTTTTAGTTTAAAGAATATTTAATTAAACTGCCGACAATACGTGGCGGTTTCGTATAGTTGCGTCGGAAACGGAGTCGTTTACCGAATAAGCGTGTTTTTCGAGATCCGCACAGGTTGCCTTGCTTAAATTTGCGTTTCGCAGAGCGTCGGCTATCGTCAAACAAATATTTTCGATTGTCTTAATCTTCTTTTTTGCATTTTCCGCAGAATTGTCCGTCGTTATAAGGAATTGAAAAGAATCGTACGTTGAAGAAAGTTTAGGCAAATCTTTCAGTGCGCGGAAAGTCCATTTATAGTAAGGTTTATATCGGTTGTTCATTAAAAATATCGCGCTTATGGCGTGATCGGTAAATTCTATTGCCGCAAGTTGTGCCGCCGCGTATTCACCGTGAGCAAGGCACCGCGCATAATTATATTGTCCCGCCTGCGCCGCAAGCAAAAGATGCCCCGCCAACTTTTTAAGCATAACGTCTTTGGGGTAAGTGGATAGGTAATCGCGCACGGCGGAAAAAGCGCCGTTATCATCTCTGAAAATTTCACCGTTAGTCGCTTCCGCCAAAAAATTTTCCGGTACGGAAAACCACTCGTCTCCCGTTAACAATCCGTCGGCCCTGCCCGTTTTTTCGGTAAAGAAATCCGCGGCGCGAATAACGCCGTGTCTGTTGCCGCCCACGGGGTTTATCTTACTCCTTTCAAACCCGTTAAAACTCTTTGGCAGCTTTGCGTAAGCGCGTTCAAGCAAAAATGCGGTACGCCTGTCGACCACGCCCTCATCGGGCAATATAATACAAAATCCCGGTTCGAAATCGTGATCTTGAGATACCTCGTCGTCGTAACCGAAACATTCCGACCCGCTGCCGAACAGTCCCACGGCGATCTCGCCTTCTATTGCCGAGAAGTTGTCGTGAATCATCGGCGCGCCGTATTCTTCGTAAAATTTTCTGCAAAGTTCAAGACCTTTCATATATATCCTTCGCGCGGCGTTCGAGTTCAGCCGCAAATGCAAAATAACCGTAGTAAGCAAAAGTGGGGGCGCATTTTTCGCATACGAAAGCATAATAGCCGTCTCGCGGAACGCCTTCTTTGTCCAGCAACTTTTCGGTGATATCGAGAAGCTCCGCTATCTTGTCGGCTGCGTCCTCGAGGCCTTTTTCTGCCTCTGCAAGGTTTGCCATATTTAAGTAAGTTACGGCAGCCTCAAGTTCGCCGTTCGGCGCATTTTCAACTATATCCAGCGCTTTTTTGTAATTGATTTTCGCCTCGTCAAACATCTTTAAATCTACCTGTGCTAATGCCATATTGTTGTACAGTCCGCCGAGCTTGTAGTAACCTATCAAGCCGTCCTTGTCCTCGGCGTTTTCGTAGATAGTCACGGCTTTTTCGAAATACGGCAACGCCTCGCCGGACATATCGAAGGATTTGTAAACGGTCCCTATGTTTACGTAGGCTGTGCCGCCGGCAACTTCTTTGGTTATTCCGAGTTTTTCTATGAGCGCAAGCGTTCGTACTACGGCGTCTAACGCCTCTTGCTTTTTGCCCGTTTTGCGGTAAATGCCCATTAACTCGTTTAATACGGCGAAAGCTCCGCGGTCGTCGTTGCCGATTTCCGCCTCTTTAAGCCAGTATAAAAGATGCCGTTCTGCGCCATCGTAATCGTTGCGAGAAAAATATTCGTCTGCCTTTTCAACGATCCTACCTATGGGCACGCTTTTAACTTGTTCGCTTTTATATTGGTCTGCGCAAAACGGACATTGAGGGTCCGTATAATCTTCGGGAGTCATAATTTCTTCGTCTTTCATAGATTTTACCTCTTTGTTTCTATTTTAACACATTTTTATTCGGCTTTCAATTATACGGGCAAAAATTTTTTCAAATAAAACGGATAAATATTCTTGAAAAGAGGTGTGCTTTTTGATATAATAAAAACAAAAATTTTTATGGGGGACGTTTATGCTTATCTGCGGATTTCAAAAAATGACGTTGTTGGACTTCCCTAACAGGGTAGCTTGCACCGTATTTACGGGTGGGTGCAATTTGCGCTGTCCTTTTTGCCATAACGCTTTACTCGTAACGGAAATAGACACTTCTTCGGCGCGAGATCCCGAGGAGATTCTTTCATTTTTGAACACGAGGAAAAAATTACTTGACGGCGTATGTATAACCGGCGGGGAGCCTTTGCTTCAAAAAGATATAAGAGAATTTATAATTCGCATAAAAGAAATGGGTTTTGCGGTGAAGTTGGATACTAACTGATGCTTTCCGGACAGACTTATGGCTCTCGTAAACGAGAATCTTAT
>CAJOMS010000018.1 GCA_905235795.1 uncultured Clostridia bacterium
ATCGCCATGGGCTTTTCAAGCACTTTAGCGTTATCTCTTTGCGATTGATATTCTTCGTCACCCCAAACGTAACCGTCCGGGGAGCATATTATAGAGGCGTTGGAAGGGCGCATTTCCGTGCGAAAAGCGACGGGGTCTGCTTTCCAGCGCCTGACTCCGTCCGCACCCGTAACTATAAACCTATAGGCGTCGCCTTCACCCACGTTCGGCAAAAAACGTTCCCAAATCGAGGAATCTGTCTCGCTGCGGCGCATGGGTTGTTCGTTTTCCCACCCGGTGCGCGCGGTGATCAAAGAGACTGCCTGCGCGTTTGGTGCCCATACGGAAAATATCGTTCCGTTTTCTCCGTTTTCGGTAAATGCATGCGCGCCGAGCTTTTTATAAAGTTCGTAGTTTGTCCCCTCGTGAAAGAGGTAACTGTCAAAATCGGAAAATATTTCCATATCGTCTCCGTTTTCTGATGGAAGTGTTAAGTTTTTTCAGCCGTTTATCCTGCAATTGCTAATACTATTATTATACAAAGTGCTTGACTTTTTGTCAACAGGAAAACTTTTTGCTTTTTCTAACTTCTATAATTCCTTTTAATAGACATATTCAACGGTTTATGTTATACTTAGATATAAATAAAAATCATTAAAAAGAGGATACGAGTAAGCATGAAATCCAAATACGAAACCGACGTAGCTCTCATTACCGTCACGACCACGGAATTCAGGGCGGTTACACATTTCCATGAATGGAAGGCAAAGACCTTTCCCTCAGACGAACAGATATACGATACTGCAACATTTGAGCGTGACGGAAAGCAATATTCTTTGGTGCATGCAAAAGCAAGCGAAATGGGCATGACGGCGGCTACTGCTCTCACGATGAAGCTTATATATACTTTCCGCCCGAGATATATTATTATGGTAGGCATTGCGGCAGGCGTTGTGCAATCCGAATACGAAGAACAGATGTATGGCGACGTGATAATTCCTGACGTCGTGTGGAATTACTCCGCGGGAAAATTTGTAAGCCCCGAAAAGGCGAATATAGTGTACGGTAACCTGGGCTTTTTACCCCGATCCTCTTCCGAAGGGATCCCCGAGCAGATATTGCCGTATCTGAGGCAAGCGGCAGAGTCGCCCGACGCACCGGGGCACGTTTATATAGGGCCTATGGCGTGCGGCAGTACCGTGGTTGCCAGCCGCGAACTAATTGAAAAACAAATCTATACGCAATATCGCCATACTGCGGGGCTGGATATGGAATCCTACGCCGTAGTATACGCGGCCAATCACGCAAGCGATCCTAAGCCCATACCGATTATAGTTAAGAGCGTATGTGATTTTGCGGATTATGAAAAATCCGACGATTACCAGCGTTTTGCGGCTTATTCAAGCTGTGAATTCGCAAAATATCTTTACGAAAAAATCCTTCCTTTGGAAGATTAAAATTTTCAGCCCGAAACGAGCGGGAATAAATTAAACACTCCCGTCGATAAAATTACGTTGATAAACCTTTAGGAAAAAATTTATGTTGACTATAACGAAAAAAACAGAAAATGAAACAATCACCTTCACGTTGGAAGGAAGGCTGGATACTTCTACTGCAACTGATTTGGAAAATGAAATAAAGGATTCACTAAGCGGTATTAACGAACTGATTTTTGACTTTGAGAAATTGGATTATATTTCTTCTTCAGGGTTGCGCGTATTGTTGCTTGCCCAAAAAATTATGTTAAAACAGGGCAATATGCGCATAATCAACGTCAACGATGACGTCAAAGAAATATTCGAGCTCACGGGTTTTTCTGATATTATGGATATCAAATAAACTGCGCTTTTGATGATATAATTAAAAGAGATGCTATATTATTTAGAAAAAAGAGCGTTGGAGAAAACCCTGCCCTCAAGGCAGGATGGCGGCCCCGTTTTAAAACTTTTTTCCTTAAAAGACTACCCCGATATGTCGGGGGAAGAATTTTCATTTTATTCCGGCAAAAACAAATTACGGGGAATAAAATACCGTGTAGGAAACGGGCCGTACAAAGGGGCCGTCGTGTTTTTCCACGGTATGGGCGCGGGGCATAACGCTTACGAACAGCTGATACACACTCTTGCCGAAAACGGTTATTTGGTTTACGCCTACGACAACGCCTGTTGCGGCATGAGCGACGGCGAAGGCTGGTGGAATTTTTCTTCGGCTTTGATAGATCAGGAAAATTTTTTTAAATGGTATGAAACCGACGCCGATAAAGACGGGCTTAAAACGATAGCGATAGGCCATTCCTGGGGCGGGTTCGTCGCGCAGAACGCCCTCCGGTACCCCGTGGTGGATAAAGTCGTTGAAATTTCCGGCTTTTGCAACGTGGTGGATATAATGCTAAGCATGGTTCCGCGGATAAAACCTTTAAAGCCTTTGCTCGTCGGAACTCAAAGGCATTATTTCGGCGCGTACGGCAACGCGGATACTTACGACTTATTGAAAGACACCGAAAAAGCCGTGTTGTTGATTCACGGCGACAAAGATCCCTTGGTAAATTACAAAGATACTTTTTTAAGGTTAAAAGAAAAATTAAAAGGCAAAAGCAACCTTATTTTTTATACGGCGGAAAACAGACTTCACCAGCCGTTTATGAGCGAAAAAGCCGAAGCGTATTTAAAATATCTTGACGACGAGGGGATCTCGAGCGGAAAGAAAAAGGCCGACTATATAGATTACGACCTCTTGCTCACCGAAAACGAAGAGCTTAAAGATTTGATATTAAAATTTATGGAAAATTAAAATTCGGAATCGCTTGTTTTTAAAGAATTAAAAACCACTGGTGAACTAATGGTTTGCACCCACCCTTAAAGGGTGAAATGTAGACACAACCCGTCAACGGGCACCGAGGCTTGACAACGCATAACTAACTCTGGCAGCCGCGATATAGCGGCTGTTTTTTGTGCCTACTTATTCTTTATTCCCGTAAACGGATCGACGTACTCGCTCATACTTATCTGATCAGCGATATAGTTTTCTTCCGACTGCTTTTGGATATATTCGCTTATCACTCGTTATTTGCGGATTATTTCACCTATATCTTTTCGCAATTGCCCGTATATTTCTTTTCTCCTGTAATTCGGAGCAAAGACTATGTGTTACTCGCACCTATACGTCGAGTGTGCCGTGTGCTTTATTTCATTTTTTATTTCGTTTACCCCCTGATATTTTTTTGTGATACGGTTGCCAAGCCTTCACTATTATATCATGAGGGTTTTATTTAATGAAGTATTTTTCCTTCCCCCAATATAACCGAGGGATTTTTCATGCTGAAAACGCCATAAAAAACGCACGGCGTTCGTTTAGTAACGTCGTGCGTGCTTTTATATTTCCTTCAACAAAATTTGCAGTGCTTTAAATTAAGCGGCTTTTAATTCTTCGTAGAAGTTTGCCCTTGCCATCTCGTGATAAGGTATTACGAATAATACGCCTACACCGAGGCAGAGGCTGCCGAGGATATACCAGCCGATAAAGCTGAGATCCAGGCAGAAGAGTTTCCACTTCTTACCGTTCATCATAGCGCGGCTTTCGTTGATGCAGGTTTTCCAATCCTTGGAAATGTCGTCGTTCTTGATATAGAACGCCATCGAGTATGAATAAGATTTGATGATGCCGGGGACTACGAACAGTAACGACCAAAGAGTCAAAAACAACGCTTGCAAAAAGCCGAGGAGTACCAAGCCGCCGAAATCGTCCGAGAAACCTTTAAACAAAGTGCCGATATTAGGCTTTTCAGCCCCTCTTGCCTGCTCGAGCAAAACTTTTGAGAGGCCGTACATCATCGGTCCGTAGACAAGTACGATACCTATAATTATGTATGAGGTCGCACCGATAATGACGCTTGATATCAAACACGCTACAAGCATCAAAAGCCAAGCGGTAGCAAAAATATTGCCACCTAACTGTTTGCGCGCACGTGCACGCAGTTCACTGTTGTTTACCATAATTTTTACCTCCTTGATTATGGTCTATATTTTTCTTTTTTAATCCATATTAATATATTTTATGACTGCAACCGCTCTTTATGCGGAAAAACGCATAACCCATGCAAAGCACAGGTCAAATCAAAAAAATACAAATGCGTTTTTAGTATAAACTTTCGCGAGGTCTTTGTCAATCGTTATCATTAAAATTACAAAAAATTTTAACATTTTTATCACACGTTTCAGCGACGTTTATCCGCATTTTTTAAACGTCTGAAATTTTCAAAAAAAGTATTGACAACCGAATATTGCCGTGATATAATGTAGAAAAAAGGGAGTAGAAAGCGCCCGCGCGAAAGCGAAGGGCGGCGCATCGTCGTCAATACGGCTTACGCTCGGCGGTGCAGACCAATAGGTTTTTCAAGACTTTTTCGTGAATTCGTAAAGGTCTTTTTTTATGCCGTTCTGTCCCTAAGCCGATATATTTATTTAAGGAGGGCAAAAACATGCCAACTTTCGTAACAGTAATACTTGTCGTAGTGATCGCTTTGATCCTCATTTTCGGTGTATTCGGGTATTTAAAAGCTCCGCCGGATACCGCATACATCATTTCCGGTCCGTTCAGAAAGCGCATACTTATAGGTAAAGCCGGCTGGCGTTTACCGTTTTTTGAAAGAGTGGATAAACTTTCTTTACGGGTTATGCAGGTAGACGTTAAAACCAGCGAGGCAGTACCTACCAACGAGTTTATCAACGTAAACGTGGACGGAGTAGCCAACATTAAAATTTCTTCCGATCCGGAGCTGTTGAAAAAGGCAGCCGAAGCGCTTTTGGGAATGAAACAAGATGAACTAATCAGTCTGGTAACTCAGGTTCTCGAAGGCAACATGCGCGAAATTGTAGGTTCGGTCGGCTTGAAGGAGATGGTGCAAGACAGGCAGGGCGTAGCCAAAAAAATTACGGAAAACGTCGTTCCCGATATGGAAAAACTCGGCATCGAAGTCGTAAACTTTAATATCCAGAACTTCAAAGACAACGCCGGAACTATCGAAAACATGGGCATCGACAACGTCGAACAAATTCGCAAAAACGCGCAGATAGCAAAGGCAAACGCTCAAAGAGATATTGCCATAGCCACGTCCAAAGCGCAAGAGGAAGCAAACGCCGTTAAGGTTGAAGCAGAGAAGAAGATATCCGAGCAAAACACCGCGCTTTCCATACAACAAGCGGATATGAAAGTGCGTGCGGACGCAAAGCGCGCGGAAGCCGACGCAGCTTATTCCATACAACAGGAAAGCCAAAGAAAGACCATAGAAATAACCAAGGCGGACGCCGACATCGCCCGCAAAGAAAAAGAGGCGGAACTTGCCGAAAAGACCATAGCTCTGCGTGAAAAGCAGCTTGACGCCGAAATAAGGAAGCAAGCCGACGCTTTGAATTATAAGGTAGCAAAAGAGGCGGAAGCCGACCTTATAAGAAGGCAGAGAGAGGCGGAAGCTCAGAAATACGAGGCGGAAATGCAAGCCGCGGCAAAACGCGCGGAAGCCGAGGCTCTGCGCTACGCAATGGAGCAAGAGGCCGAAGGCATACGGGCAAAAGGCCTTGCCGAGGCGCAGGCTATCGAAAAGAAAGCCGAGGCACAAAAGAAAATGGGCGAAGCGTCCGTAATAGAAATGTACCTCAACGCCCTGCCGGAAGTCGTAAAAAACGCCGCCATGCCTCTCGCTCAAACCGACAAAATAGTTATGTACGGCGACGGCAACTCCACGAAAGTCGTAAAGGACGTTATGACCAGCGCCAATCAGGTTATTGAAGGAGTAAAGGAGAGCACGGGGATAGATCTCACGTCCCTGCTTGCGGGGATCGTCGGCGGCAAAGTTGCCGTTGCAGCCGAGAAAGAAGCTGCCGTTACTGAAGAATAACCGCCTAAAACGCGCGTTATCTGCAAAAAGGCCTCGGCACACAGATTTGTGCCGAGGCCGCTTTATCTTACGTTTTTTAAAACGTTTTATATTACCCTTTTTATAAGTTAAACGGTTCCTTTTAAAAACTCGCTTACGGCTTTTTCGTAGCCTTCTTTATCCACCAAATATTCAAGCCCGTGTCCGGCGTCAGGGAAAAGATATAAAAACTTTTCAGACGCGCACGCGTCGTATATCCTTTTACTCATCTCCGGAGGGACGAAGGTATCCGCCTCTCCATGAAGGAGCAAAACGGGTATTTTTGCGCGTTTTACGGCACTTTCCGCTCCGCCGGACAAATTGAGATGCCCGTAAATCTTCCCGCCGAGCAGCACGAACGGATACGTTACCCACACGGGGACCTTCATTTGCGCGCAAACGATTTTGATTATTTCCTTTGCGGAAGAATAAGGGCTGTCGGCAATAACGCATTTTACGTTTTCGGGAAGTTCCAGCGCGGTGGACTCCAAAACGGTCGCCGCGCCCATCGATATGCCGGAAAGGCAAATTTTAACGTCCTTCCCAAACCGTTCTACCGTGTAATTCACCCAGGAAAGCACGTCGTATTTTTCCTTAACCCCAAAACAAATCGTATTTCCCTCGCTTTCGCCGTGCGCGCGCTGATCGACCAAAATAACGTTAAACCCGTTTTTTATGGCCAATTTAATGCCGCCGCTGAAATCTCTCCTCGCCGTTCCGCGATACCCGTGAAACATTATCAGTACGGGCGCCCCGTCCGCCGTGTGATAATACCCTGCGCGAAGTTTCAGCCCGTCGTAGGACAAAATTTCTATCTCTTCCCGCGGGATTGAAAGGACTTCGTCTATCAATTCGTGCATGCGCGAGGATAGCTTTTCGTACTGTATCCCCTCGGGCAGTTCGTGGTCGTTTATTCTGCGCTTGCGCGGCGAATAGAACGCCGCACTATACGCATAAAAGGCAAAGCCGAACACAAACGCCGCAATCGCCGCAAACACGATGCACAATATACCGTACCAAGTCATAATTTCCCCTACCTATTAAATATTTAAACCAAAAAAATAAGCCTTCAACCTTACCGACGGCATCTCTCAAAAAGCGAATTGAATTGCGATAAAACCCGCGTATATCGCGAGTAAACAAACACCTTGCCATCGGTACAGCTTGTTTTTTATCAAGGCGGGCACCGTTAAAATGAGCATAGACGCGAGCATAACGGGGATATCTATCACCAACGAGCGATTCATGCCCAAGAACATCGCTTCGGCGGGCACCGCGAAGGGCGCAATCGTTATGGAAACGCCGCATACCAGCACGAGATTAAACAAGTTTGCCCCTATTATGTTGCCCAAGGAAAGCTGCCCGTGCCCCTTTACCAGCGACGTTATCGCCGTTACGAGTTCGGGCAAAGAGGTTCCGAGCGCTATAAACGTGAGAGCTATTACCGATTGCGGTATACCTATTATTTGGGCTATGGTTATGCCGTTGTTTACGAGTAAATTCGCGCCAAGCGCTATCAATGCCGCGCCGACTATCAACAAGAGCAGGTCTTTGAACAACCCGTCTTTTATAAGAGGCTTTTTGGCGGGCTTTTCTTCCGGTGCGGGCTCTGCAACTTCCTGTTTTTCCGCATCTTCGGGAGAAAGCAGCTTGGCCTCTTTCTTCGCTTGTACAGCGGAAAGTGCCATATATCCCACAAAAACGGCTAATAATACTATGCCCATCCATCTGTAAAAATAACCGAAAACGTATGCGCAGATCACGTAAAACGCAGCCGCCGCAAAAAAGAAAATGACCGGCATCAGCAAAGATTTTCTATCCGCTTCCGCCGGGCGAATAGCTATAGATATCGCCAATATCAACGCGGTGTTGCAAATTATAGAACCTATCGCGTTGCCGTAAGACATAGCGCTCGCACCTTTTGCCGCAGACGTGGCCGAAACCATTACCTCCGGCAGCGTGGTGCCTATCGAAACGACCGTCGCCCCGATTATCAGCTCCGGCACGTGCAATCTTTTGGCTATGCCGGACGCCCCGTCCACGAACCAATCTCCGCCCTTTATCAGCAGGACGAGCCCTAAAACAAACAGCAAAACGGCTATAATCAATTCTTTGGTCATAACAAACCTCTATAGTAATTATGTGCGTTTTCGTGGGATTTAGCGGCCTAAAAAAATAAACCGCGCCGAACCGCAACAAAAAGCGGAACGGTACGGTCTTGTCAATTAAAATCAACCCGAGATTTCTCCGTGTTAGCGGATTGATTACCGAAAATCGGCCGACTACTCCCCATACGTACGTTTTTATATTTTAATTATAGCAATTACTTTTTCATTATGCAAGCGTTTTTCGGAATTTTTTAAACTTGCGCCAATCTTATATGTGCGACTCGCCATACGTTTATTGCCGCGCTTGCCCGCAAACTTCACGTTTTGTAATAAATATTTTAATAAAAGCGATATAACCCCTTAAAAACACTTGAAGTTTTTTTATATTTTTGCTATATTATTATATGTAACGGGGGCGTAGCCCAGTTGGTCAGAGCGCTTGCTTGACATGCAAGAGGTCGATAGTTCGAGCCTATTCGTCCCCACCACGTCGGAGCAAGGCAAGTATGCTTTGCTCTTTTGTTTTGCAAAAGAGCAATGGCTTACAGCCTGCTCCTCCTTTATCCCAAAAACTTTTTCCTTGAAAAACTTTTTGGGAGCCCTTTTTTTACACGACGATTTTTGCAAGAGGTTACTTTGGTAACCTCTTTGCTTTTACGTCGGCTCCGCGTCGAAGTGTTGCCATATTTGCGGGCGGCTAATAGCTCTCGCCGCCCTGCTACAAGGAAAACTTCTCCTTTCCGCGCGTATATTTTTATCAAAAATCTCCGCGCGGGTTCTTTTTTTAAAAACTTTTGCTTTTCAAAACTTTTTGAGAGCCATTTTGAGGCAAGGCAAGTTTGCCTTGCTTTTTTGTTTTACAAATGTGCAATGGCTTACAGCCTGCTTCTCCTTTATCCCAAAAACTTTTTCCTTGAAAAACTTTTCGGGAGCCTTTTTTATTTTTGAGCCGTCATTATTTTTTATGAGGCGCAGAGGTGAAGAACTAGCCGCAGTTGAAAGTGCTGTAATGCGAATGAGTAACTATCTGCTGCGGGATCCGTGGCAGTACACCGAGGGAATGTTTGTACTCCCGATCTCCCCTTGTCCTCACCGAATATCTGCCTTTTTAAGGCAAATGAAAAGAAGTACGCCACTTACGTACTTCTTTTTGTTTTATAATTTTTTACTTGATTTATTTTTTGCTATATCGCACCGAGCGGCGAGGAACCATTTTGATACGTTGCCCCAAAATGCACACGATTCTTATCCGCACAATAACGCTCTGTTTTCGATTATCACAAAAACTTTTTTAATTCTTCTTTGTAATCTGATATTTCATTTGACGATATAATCGGGATAATTTTCTTTATCTCGTCTATTGGTCTATCCCACCATTTCAGTTTTAGCATTAATTCAATTACGTCATCATCAAATCTATATTTCTTAACGACTGCAGGGTTTCCGACTGCAACTGCATAAGGAGGAACGTCTTTAGACACCACAGAATTCGCTCCGATAATTGCGCCGTCACCAATATGCACGCCGGGAAGAATTGTAACGTTTTGCCCGATCCAAACATCATTTCCTACTTCGGTATCTCCTTTGTTTGCACGCATAGCAAAAGGTCTTGATAGACCGGCAAATTCATCGATGATTTCAAAAGGATATGCAGATAAACAATCCAACATATGGTTTGCGCCGTTCATTACAAATTCAACGCCTTTAGCGATTGAGCAAAATTTGCCGATTATTAACTTATCCCCGATGAAGTCGTAATGATGCGTTACATGCTTTTCAAAAGATTCAGGTCCGTCTTCAGAATCATCATAATATGAGTAATCGCCCACAATTATATTCGGATTCGTCACAACGCTATTGATATAGCAAAAGGATTTGAATTTTGCGTTTGGATATATTGGGACTTTGTTATCACCATTCATCATAAATTCTTCCTTTTTCTCGGTATTAGTTTTAAAATTTTTTATTAATATTTTATCAAAAATACCCCTTATTTACTACCGTTTGAGCCTATTATTCAAAAAATTACAAAGCAAAAAATAAGGAAGGTCAATTTTAAAATGGTGCACCCGGCGAGGCTCGAACTCGCAACGAGGGCGTCGGAGGCCCTTGTTTTATCCAATTAGACTACGGGTGCATGGCAAAAAATGAAAAAGTGCCCTTTTTCGCGCATTAACGCTACAATATAGCACTTTCTATAACGCCGCCGCCTATGCAGTTATCGCCGTCGTAAAACACCGCGTACTGCCCTTCTGTAATGGCGCGCTGCTTTTCGTCAAACTCCACGAGGATGCTGCCCTTTTCGCCGTTTTCACCCAAAATGCGAACAGTGCAGTCTTGTTCGGGCTGACGATAGCGAAACTTAGCGGTACAATGAAAAACTTTTTCTTTCGGCGGGAAGGGTATCCAGTTGCAGCTATCCATCGTGAGCGCGGAAGAATAAAGCTTATCCTCCTCGCCGTGGGCAACGTACAAAATATTGTTTTTAAGGTCTTTTTCTATTACGAACCATCTGCCTTCGTCGCACTTTTGACCGCCGATATTCAAGCCTTTGCGCTGACCTATCGTGTAGTACATTAGCCCGATGTGCTCGCCGAGGACGCGCCCGTCGTAAGTGCGTATCTCTCCGCTTTGAGCGGGCAAATAGTTCATTAAAAATTTGCGGAAATTCCTTTCGCCTATAAAGCAAATGCCGGTAGAATCCTTTTTTGCGGCGGTTGCAAGCCCGTTTTCTTCGGCGATTTTGCGGACTTCTGCCTTATCCATATTGCCGAGCGGAAACAGCACGTCGGCAAGCTGATCTTGCGAAAGTTGATTTAAAAAATACGTTTGATCCTTGTTTTGATCCTTCGCCTTTTTAAGGTAATGCACGCCGTTTTCGTGCGAAATAGCGCAGTAATGCCCCGTGGCTATGTAGTCCGCCCCCAACTCTTTGGCGTACTGCAAAAACGGGCCGAACTTTATTTCACGATTGCACAGCACGTCGGGATTCGGCGTCCTTCCTCGAGAATATTCGTCTAAAAAGTATTTAAACACCCTGTCATAATACTCTTTTGAAAAATTCACCGTATAGTAAGGCACGCCGATAAGGTTTGCAACGCGGCGCACGTCGGAATAATCTTCCTCTACTGTACAGTTGCCCGCCTCGTCGCTTTCTTCCCAATTGACCATAAACAAGCCTATTACGTTGTAACCTTGTTGTTTAAGAAGCAATGCGGCTACAGAGCTATCTACCCCGCCGCTCATTCCCACCACGACAGTCTTTTTTTCCATAATTTACATTATACACCGCGCAAATTTTTTAGTCAACAGTTTCCGCGTTAAATCTCCGCCCGAATACGGACGGAGATGCAAAAACTGTCGATAACGCGTGTAATACGGGTTATTCCGATCTCAACGCCACTACGGGATCTTTCTTTGCCGCCATGCCGGAAGGTATCAATCCCGCTATCAGCGTAAGTCCCACGCTTATTAAAATCAGCGCCACGGCGCCCCACCACGGCACGAACGCAATACTTCCTATCTTTGCCAAAACCGTTAAAATTATGTTGATAGGTATATCTATTAGCATAGCCAAAAGCACGCCGAGCACGCCGGCGGCAACACCCACGATGAACGTTTCGGCGTTAAACACGCGCGATATATCACGCTTGCTTGCGCCTATACTGCGCAGTATGCCTATTTCCTTCGTGCGTTCCAACACCGAAATATAAGTTATTATGCCTATCATTATAGAGGATACTATCAGCGAGATCGACACGAAGCCTATTAAAACGTAGCTTATCGCGTTTATTATAGTGCTTATGGACGACATCATCAAGCCCACGTAATCGGTATAGCTTATAACGCTTTCTTCCTTGCCGGCGGCACGCATCTCTTTGTTGTAATTTTCTATCCAAGCTACTATATTGTCCTTGCCGGCAAAGTCTGCCGCGTAGATATTTATAGACGTGGGGGAATTTTTATCCGCATAGCCGAGCTTTGCAAGGTTACCCTCGTAAGTATTTTTCGTGGTGGGATCCGAAAATTGTTTACCGGTAAACACGTCCACGTCGGGATATTTGAGCTGCGCCTTAACTACGGGCTGTTCGGCAGTTCTCGTAAGAACGTAATCTACCAGACCGCTCGTATAGCCTATGGTGCCCGCTATAGACGTTGCGGCAACGCCGTCCTTCGGCCTTACTATGCCAACCACTTTTAGTTCATAGCCGTTTTTTACAGCCTCCGCTATTTCTTCGTCGTTCTTAGGCGTGGCCGTTATGTTGTCGTAATTATAACACTCGGAATCCAACACGAGTTTGTACTTCAACCCTAAAAGCTGGTCGTAGGTGTAAGAGCGCTCTTTCACCTGCACTTCCTCTCCGTCGGAAACCTTTTGCATCATCTCGAAAAATTCCGCTTGATCGAGAATTCCCAAAGCGTACAGGATGTAATCGTTTATTTCATATTCGCTGTTTACTACCAAAACCACTTCGTTAGCGGCTTGCGGCCAGCGACTGCCGTTACCCAAAAATACGTATTGAGAACTAAGTAACGTAGTATTGTCAATCATTTCCGACCAAGTATTGGTGCTTATGCCCATTACTCCCGTGGACATGCCTCGATACTGCCCGAACAGGCTCTTTATAAGGCTACTCGGGTTGACTTTAATATTTTTGCCGGTAGCGTTAAGTTCTTCGGTCCCTTCGTACCAGATTTGCAAGTCCATATCGTAAGTAAACTGTACGGCGGAAACAGATTTTTGAATTTCTTCATCGGCGAAAAACTTCTCTTTAAAGTCCTCGAGGTCGTTTGTTACCTCTTGTTGAACGACGGCGCTCATCATTTTGTAAAGAAGGTTGTTTACGTAAATATTTCCGTCGTTTTTTCCGTGATCTTCGCCCTTTGAAAGTCCCATCATGGCGGTTGCCATAGCAGTCATATCCACGGTCTCTGCCTCTATCGTCAACGGGTAATTAGACAAGGTATCTTCCTGAACCTTGTTTATATATACCTGAAATCCGTTTGAAAGAGATAAAATAAGCGCTATGCCTATTATGCCTATACTGCCCGCCAAGGATACGAGAATAGTCCTCGCCTTTTTTGTAAGCAGGTTGTTTAACGACAGCGACAGCGCCGTAAAGAACGACATGGAAGTGTGTTTGTCTTTTTTCTTTTTCTTCGCCTTTTTCCCCGCGGACTTTCCGTCGGCGGAAGATTCCGCCCGTAACGCCGCCTTTTCCGCCTGCAATATCGCCTCTTTTTCATCGGGCAAGACAGGGTTCGAATCCGCCACTATCTCCCCGTCCGAAAGCCTAACGATTCTGGTCGAATACCGCTCGGCAAGTTCGGGGTTGTGCGTTACCATTATAACGAGCTTGTTCGCGGCGATCTCCTTTAAAATATCCATTATCTGCTCGCTCGTCTGCGTATCGAGCGCGCCCGTCGGCTCGTCTGCAAGAATTATGTCCGGATCGTTGACGATGGCGCGCGCTATGGCAACGCGTTGCATCTGCCCGCCCGAAAGTTGATTCGGCTTTTTGTTTACCTGGTCTTTCAGCCCCACTTTTTCAAGCGCAGCCAAAGCCTTTTGCCGCCGCTCTTGCTTGTTTATGCCCGAAAGCGTAAGCGCAAGCTCGACGTTGCTCAATACCGTCTGATGCATTATAAGGTTATACGACTGAAAAACGAACCCTATGGTATGGTTGCGGTAGGCGTCCCAATCGGCGTCGGCGTACAGCTTCGTTGAAACCCCGTTGATGACGAGGTCGCCTTCGGTATACCTGTCCAGCCCGCCTATGATGTTTAACAGCGTCGTCTTTCCGCAGCCGGAAGCCCCCAAAACGGAAACGAATTCGTTATCGCGAAAATCCAGCGTTACACCCTTTAACGCGTTAACTACCGTATCCCCCGTAACGTAATCCTTTTTTACGTTGTACAAAGAAAGCATGTCTATCCTCTCTGATAAATTATTTTACGATTTTTCTTTCATTATATCATATTTTACTTAAATTAATATTAAAAAGTAAAAAATTTATTCTTTTTTTTGCTATTTTTGCCCAAAAAAAATTTTTTGAAAAAAATGTAAAGAAATTTACATAAAACTCTTGACAAGTTTAAAAAGGCGTGCTACAATATTAGCAGAGTTAGAGATAGAGTGCTAACAAATAAAACCAAAGACTGCTAACAAAAACCTTAGTTTTAACAGGCTTAATAACATATAAGGAGATAAATATTATGAGAAATTACTTAACTACAAAAAACAATTCGGAGTATACAGATCTATTTAACGCATTTGACGAATTTTTCCGTCCCGCAGAATCTTTCGCGCACGACATAAGGACCGACGTAAAAGAAACCGAAAGCGAGTACGTCATTTCGATGGCGCTTGCCGGATTTGATAAAAACGAAATAGACGTATCGCTTGAAAACGGATATCTTACCGTTTCCGCAAAGAAAGAGAAGACGGAAGAAACCGAAAAATATCTGCGCAGAGAAATTTTGCGCCAAGTAAGCAGAAGTTTTTACGTTGGCGAAGCCGTAAGGAGCGAGCACATTACCGCAAAATACGAAAACGGCATTTTGTCCCTCGCGGTTCCCAAGGAAAAACCTGAAATCAAGAGCGGAAAGATAGCTATTGACTAACAACCGTTTCAGATGAATTTAATTGAAAAACGAGTACCCCATTTCCCTTCAACTCAAACAGAAAGTTTCGTTTGAGTACCTCCTTTTTCCACCCCGCTTAGGCGGGGTGGATTTTTTTACGAAAATTTTGCCAAAAATAAAAAAGCCCCGTAAATCTCACATTATCGCGAGATTCGGAGCATTTTATCAAACAGCTTTTTTAAAGTGTTTTGGTTATTTCTTCGGCAATTGCCGCGCGCAGGCCGTTCTTTTCCATATTATAAGCTTGCTCTATACAATGGAAAACGGTTACCCCCTTGCTGCTTCCGTGCCCCTTTACTATGGTTTTCGCCGCGCCCAAAAGCACCGCGCCGCCGTAGTTGTTGTAGTCCATAAAATCCTTCATTTCCATAATATCTTTTTTAAGGAACATTGCGCCGATTTTGTTGCGCGTTTTGGAAGTCATGACGGTTTTAAGCATTTTTAACATTTCCAGACAAGCGCCCTCGGTAGATTTTATGAGCACGTTGCCGGCAAATCCGTCGCACACGACCAGATCGTATTTCCCTTTAAGCAGGTCGCGGCTTTCCATATTCCCCACGAAATTTAAGGACGGGGTATTGTTAAGTATTTGATAAACCTCTTTGCGGAGGGCGTCGCCCTTCTCCTCCTCCGTGCCCACGTTTAAAAGCGCAACGCGCGGGTTTTCTATGCCGTATGCCTTGTTCATATACAAGCTGCCCATAACGGCGAATTGCGTCAATTGCAGGGCGTCGCAGTCCACGTTCGCGCCCCGCTGTCGCACACGGCTACAATGCCCCTGTTCATCGTGGGCATTATGGGGCAGAACGCCGGGCGTTTTACGCCGTGGATCCTTCCCGTTTTTAATACCGCGCCGGCAATCAACGAGCCCGTCGAGCCGATACTGACCATTGCGTCGTAACCGCCGTCGCTCTTCAAAAGCTCGAACGACTTATACATAGAGCTCTCTTTTTTGTTGCGAATGGCGTCGGTCGGCTTGTCGTTGCAATCGATCACGTCCGTCGCGTTAACTACGGCAATTCTTTGTTTATCGTAAGTGTATTTTGCGAGTTCTTGCGCGATTTCGGGCTCTTTTCCCACCAAAATCAATTCCGCATCGTTCAATGCGTTAGCGGCTAAAACCGCTCCTTCGACGTTTACGGCGGGGCTGTTATCTCCGCCCATTGCGTCAATTATTATCTTTATCATACTTTCACCTCGGTTTCAATTTTAGCACTTTATTTAACGTCTTGTCAAATGCTTAGCCGATTGTAAACGGTTTAAACCCGATTCGAAATTGCGCAAAGCAGCGTCGAATTCGACCTATTCACACTCGACTATTTGATCGAAATTTACAACGTTTAAAAAAGTTGACAAATTTCGACCTTTGAATTATAATTAATTTATCTTAAAAAGGAGATTTATATGTATACGATTTTTACAGATACCGATACGGATATGACCCCGAAAGAGGCGGAAGTTTTCGGTTATCACCTGATAAGTATGCCCTATTCTTTGGACGAAAAAGAGATTTTCCCCTACGAAGATTTTGAGGAGTTTGACAGCCACGAATTTTACAATATGCTGCGCAAAGGCACCATGCCTAAAACCAGCGCGCTAAGCCCTGTAAAATACATCGAATACTTCGAACCTTATTTTCAACAGGGACAAGATATATTATACGTGCATTTTTCCCGCGCTATGAGCGGAACTTTCAGCGCTCTCGACATTGCGCAAAAGGAACTTAAAGAAAAATACCCCGAACGCAACTTATATCTCGTTGACACTAAGGGTATTACCATAGGAAGTTTAAATATCGTCAAAGAAATAGGCGATATGTACTTGCAAGGAGCCTCTGTAGAAGAAATTTTAAAATGGGCAGAAACCGAAGTGGATAAATTCGCCATATACTTTTTTGCCGAAAACTTGACCTTCTTCCGCCGCAGCGGCAGGGTAAACGGCGTAACTGCGGTAATGGGCAACCTGCTGGGTGTGCACCCCATAATATATATGGGTAAAGACGGAATGATGACTTCGATAGATAAAGCCCGCGGCAAAAAAGCAACGCTTGAAAAAATTATGCAGTACGTAGACGTACTTCAAGACGCCATAAAATCTCACCGCGTTATCATCGGCCATACGGACGCACTCGAAACGGCTCAGCTTTTGGGCGATATGATGAAGAAAAAATACGGCGACGATCTCCGTTTGGAATACGTAGTTACCAACCCCACCGCAGGCAGCCATTGCGGACCGAACGGCGTTGGAATAAGCTTCCACGCGATAGAAAGATAACAGGCTTTTTATGCTGGAAATTATAGAGGTAAAAACAAAAAGACAACAAAAAAATTTTATTGACTTCCCTTTGCGCCTATATAAAAACAACCCTTACTTTGTTCCTCCGCTCTATTCAGACGAAAAAAAGCTTTTCAGTAAAAACAATATATATTGCGATCAAGCCGAAACCGTCTATTTTAACGCTTACGAGGACGGCAAAATCGTAGGCAGAATCTCCGGCATACTGCAAAAGGCAGCTAATGAAAAATGGAAACAACGCCGCGTTCGCTTTACTCGGTTTGACAGTATTGACGACCAAACCGTTGCCGACGCTCTTTTCGCCGCTGTAGAATCCTGGGCAAAGGAAAAGGGAATGAACGAGGTCGTCGGGCCGTTGGGCTTTTCCGACCTTGAGCGCGAAGGGCTGCTTATCGAAGGTTTTGACCAACAATCTACTTTTGAAGAACAATATAATTATGAATATTATAAGCGTTTGATGCAAAACTGCGGATATCAAAAAGAAGTCGATTGGGTAGAACGCAAACTTCGCGCCCCAAAAACGCCTGATAAGCGCGTGGGCGAATTGAGCCGAATGATGATGAAAAAATATAAACTTCATTTGGACAACGCCAAAAACACTAAGGACTTCATAAATCGATATGCCGACCAATTCTTTGAAATTTTAGACGTAACGTACGTCGATCTTTACGGCACCGTGCCGTTTACCCCCGCGATGAAAAAGAATATGATCGCCGGTTTCAAGCTGATAGTGGACGTGAAATACGTTTCGGTCATATTAGACGAAAACGAGCGCGTCGTGGGATTCGGCGTAAGCTTCCCCTCAATTGCAAAAGCCGTTCAAAAATCCGGCGGCAAACTTACCCCGGCGGCTCTTGTAAGGTTGCTTAAAGCTCTTAAACACCCGAAAACCATTGACTTGGCGCTTATAGGCATCTTGCCTGAATACCGCAATAAGGGCATAAGCACTGTATTAATTTGGGAAATAATGAAGATGCTTACTGAAGGCGGAATTGAGGAAATTGAAACTAACCTGAACTTAGAAGATAACGCCGCAATAATAAATCAATGGAAGATATTTGACGCAACGCAGCATAAACGTCGCCGTTGTTTCATTAAACGATTAGATACGTAACGATTAAATTCTATTGCACTGCTTGCTGGTCAAAATTTGCATGCGATAGCGACTCGCAAAATTATAATCGAACTGTCGGCTATAAAATACGATTATCGGCACGGCGCTCCGTAAATTAATACCCGCCGTAAATTCGGTTATAATCGAAATTCGCGATTTTAATTCTATTCAATCACCCCGCCGACTATAAACGAATTATAACGACGTCGGATATAAATACGCTTTATAATCATACCGCCCGCGACGAAAGTTGCGGGCGGTATTGTTTTACGTTAAACGTAAAACAAAAAATATAGTTTTTACACAACGACTAAAAGGCTATAAGAAAACTCATAGCCTTTTTATATCGTTATGACAATTATTTAACAGAAATAATTACTTAATAATTTCGGTAACAACGCCGGAACCAACAGTTCTGCCGCCTTCACGAATAGCGAAGCGGAGGCCCTTTTCGATAGCGATCGGGGTGATGAGTTCAACGGTAATGGTTACGTTATCGCCGGGCATTACCATTTCTACGCCTTCGGGAAGGGTGATAGAACCGGTAACGTCAGTCGTTCTGAAATAGAACTGAGGACGATAGTTGTTGAAGAACGGGGTGTGACGGCCGCCTTCTTCTTTGGTCAATACGTAAACCTCACCTTTGAAGTTGGTGTGGGGGTGAATCGTACCGGGTTTTGCAATAACTTGACCACGTTCGATAGCCTTTCTGTCGATACCACGGAGAAGTGCACCAACGTTATCGCCTGCTTGAGCTTCGTCAAGAAGTTTACGGAACATTTCAAGACCGGTAATAACGGTGTTGGTAGCCTTTTCTTGCATACCTACGATTTCGGCAGCATCGCCAACGTGTGCAACACCACGCTCTACCCTACCGGTAGCAACCGTGCCACGGCCGGAGATGGTGAATACGTCCTCGACAGGAAGAAGGAAGGGTTTGTCGTCCTCTCTCTGCGGGGTAGGAATGTAGTCGTCGATAGCGTCCATAAGGGCGAGTATCGGCTGGCATTCGGGAGAAGCAAGAACTTCTTCGTCGGATGCGCCGGAAGTAGCTTTTTCAAGAGCTTTAAGAGCGGAACCCTGAATAATGGGGGTATCGTCTCCGGGGAAGCCGTAGGAGCTGAGAAGCTCTCTGATTTCCATTTCAACGAGCTCGAGAAGTTCGGGATCGTCAACCTGATCGGTCTTGTTCATAAATACGATGATCTTAGGAACGCCAACCTGACGAGCGAGCAAGATGTGCTCACGAGTCTGAGGCATCGGGCCGTCGGTAGCAGCAACAACGAGGATTGCACCGTCCATCTGAGCGGCGCCGGTGATCATGTTTTTAACGTAGTCAGCGTGGCCCGGGCAGTCAACGTGTGCGTAGTGCCTCTTGTCTGTCTGATATTCAACGTGTGCGGTGTTAATCGTTATACCTCTTGCTTTTTCTTCAGGGGCCTTATCGATTTCATCGTACCTCATTTTTGCTGCCTGGCCTTTGCAAGCCATAACCATAGTGATAGCAGCGGTAAGCGTTGTTTTACCGTGGTCAACGTGGCCGATAGTACCAACGTTAACGTGCGGTTTACTTCTGTCGAATTTTGCTTTTGCCATAGTTGTAAAACCTCCGTTTATAGATTAAATTTTTTTATTATTTTTTACAGGAATTATCCGCGATTCCTGTCACCGATTATTTTTTCCGCAACGCTCTTGGGAACTTCGTAATAGTGGCTGAACTGCATGGTGTACTGTCCGCGGCCTTGCGTTCTGCTCCTGAGGTCCGTTGCGTAGCCGAACATTTCCGAAAGAGGAATGTTCGCATTGATAACTTTAGAGCCGTTTCTGTCTTCCGTGCCGGTAATCGTGCCGCGGCGAGACGATACGTTGCCCATAAGATCGCCGAAGTAATCTTCCGGCGTAACTATTTCAACCTTCATTATGGGTTCGAGAAGAACGGGTTTAGCTTTGGCTGCACCGTCTTTAAACGCCATAGATCCGGCAATTTTAAATGCCATTTCAGACGAGTCGACCTCGTGGTACGATCCGTCGTACACGGTAGCCTTAAAGTCAACGACTTCGTATCCGGCAAGAATACCGTTCTTTGCGGCTTCTTCGATACCTTTGTTGATAGGCTGGATATATTCCTTGGGAATGCTGCCGCCGACCGTCTGGTCCTCAAACACGTAACCGCTGCCCGGTTCGAGAGGTTCGAGGTGAATCTTACAATGTCCGTACTGACCTTTACCGCCGGATTGCCTCTTGTACATGCCTTCGGCATCCACAGCCATACGGAAAGTTTCTCTATAAGCAACTTGCGGCTTACCTACTTTTGCCTCAACCTTAAATTCACGCAAAAGCCTGTCCACGATAATTTCAAGGTGCAACTCGCCCATACCTGCTATAATGGTCTGACCGGTTTCTTGATCGGTGTAGGTCTTGAAAGTCGGGTCTTCTTCGGCAAGTTTAATGAGTGCGAGAGTCATCTTTTCTTGACCTTGCTTAGTCTTGGGCTCTATAGCGACCTGAATAACGGGATCCGGGAATTCCATCTGTTCGAGAATGATGGGGTGCTTTTCATCGCAGAGCGTATCGCCGGTGGTCGTATCTTTAAGACCTACGATAGCGCAAATATCGCCGGAATAGATCTCATCGATCTCCTCGCGGTGGTTAGCGTGCATTTGAAGCAAACGGCCAACTCTCTCTTTCTTCTGTTTTGTGCTGTTATAGACGTAAGAACCTGCTTGCAACGTTCCGGAATAAGCGCGGAAGAATGCAAGTTTACCTACGAACGGATCCGCCATGATCTTAAACGCCAAACCGGAGAACGGCTCGTCGTCGGAAGTCTTTCTTTCTTCTTCGACGCCGTCGGGCGTAACGCCCTTAACGTGGTCAACGTCGATAGGAGAGGGAAGATAATCGACTATAGCGTCAAGCAACAGCTGAACGCCCTTGTTTCTGTAGCTGGAGCCGCAGAGAACCAAGGTGCACTTCATAGCGATGGTCGCCTTACGCAAACCGGCTTTGATTTCCGGAATAGTCAATTCCTCACCGTCAAGATACTTCATCAAAAGCTCGTCGTCTTGTTCTGCGGCAAGCTCTACCAAATTCTGGCGGGCTTCGGTAGCTTCTTCAAGCATATCGGCGGGGATATCGGTAATTTCTATCTCTTTGCCGAGGTCGTCTTTATAGATCTCTGCCTTGAATTCTACGAGGTCAACGATACCTTTAAAGGTATCCTCTTTACCGATAGGCAACGCGATAGGCAATGCGTTGGTCTTTAACCTGTCGCGCATCATTTTTACCGCGCCGTAGAAGTTTGCACCGTTTATATCCATTTTGTTGATATAAGCGATACGGGGAACTCCGTACTTATCAGCCTGTCTCCAAACGGTTTCGCTTTGCGGTTCAACGCCGCCCTTTGCGCAGAAAGTTGCAACCGTTCCGTCAAGAACGCGGAGCGATCTTTCAACTTCGACCGTAAAGTCAACGTGGCCCGGAGTATCTATAATGTTAATTCTGTTACCTTTCCATTGGCAGGTGGTAGCAGCGGACGTGATTGTTATACCACGCTCCTGCTCTTGTACCATCCAGTCCATCGTTGCGGCACCCTCGTGAACTTCGCCGAGTTTGTGCGTACGGCCCGTATAGAACAGTATACGCTCGGTAGTCGTAGTTTTGCCGGCATCGATGTGCGCCATAATACCTATATTTCTGGTGTGTTCAAGATCAAATTGTCTAGGCATAAATTCTCCTTAAAATTACCAACGGAAATGTGCAAACGCCTTGTTTGCCTCTGCCATTCTGTGCGTGTCTTCCTTCTTTTTGACAGCGCCGCCGGTATTGTTATATGCGTCGATAAGCTCGTTTGCGAGCCTTACGCTCATTTCTCTGTCATTCCTCTTTCTGGCGTTGATAACTATCCACCTGATAGCGAGAGTCTGCCTTCTTTCGGGTCTGATCTCTATAGGAACCTGATAGTTAGAACCGCCTACACGCCTTGCTTTGACCTCTACCACGGGCATTACGTTAGCAAGTGCCTGATTGAAGATCTCCAAAGCGTCTATACCGAGTTTTTCGTTCATCATCGTAAACGCATCGTAAACGATGGTTTGCGCCGTGCCCTTCTTTCCGTCCAGCATAACCTGGTTTACCAATTTGGTAACCACTTTGCTGCCGTAAATAGGATCCGGTAATACGTCCCTCTTGGGAACGCCGCCTCTTCTTGGCATAATTGTGTCCTCCTTAAAAATTTGAAAAAAATGTTTTTGGGGGCCTGTTGCCCCAGTACAGCTATCGCTTACCCCGTGGGGTAGCGAACCTTCTGCCGCCCGTCGGCGACATACTGCCTACTTTAGATCGAATTAGATAATTTCCGAAACAAGTAGGTGAGTCAAATAAACTTATTTAGGACGTTTAGCGCCGTATTTGGAACGAGCCTGCCTGCGTTTTGCAACGCCTGCGGTATCCAACGTTCCGCGAATGATGTGATACCTTACGCCCGGCAGATCCTTAACTTTTCCGCCGCGAACGAGAACGGAGCTGTGCTCCTGAAGGTTGTGTCCTTCACCCGGAATATAAACGGTACCTTCCTGTTTATTCGTGAGCCTTACACGGGCAATCTTCCTCAAAGCCGAATTAGGCTTTTTGGGGGACGTTGTGGTAACGGATAAGCATACGCCTCTGCGTTGCGGGCATTGATCCAAAATAGGAGCCTTGCTCTTGTAAGTTACCTTTTCCCTGCCGCTCTTGATCAACTGGTTAATCGTTGGCATTTTTTTACCTCCTTGTTTTATTTCGGAAATATCTCATAACACCTTTTGGTATTTTAAGAAGCTTTTTTACAGAGACCAAAAGACAGTTTCGGTCATTTTTCGTTCCAAAACCGCTTTTTGAACTGCCTCACTAAGTAATAATAACACAAAAATCACCGTTAGTCAATAATTTTTCCCGTTATGCGAAAAATTTTACCTTTTTGTGAAATTATTTTTCTAGAAGGGGGGATTGCCCCCTTCGATATTACGGATTTATCTGCGGACTTAAGTTCTTGTATTCTTTAACGCCCGTGCCGGCAGGTATCAACTTGCCGATGATAACGTTCTCTTTAAGACCTTCAAGCGGATCTATCTTATTCTTGATAGCGGCTTCCGTAAGCACCCTTGAAGTTTCCTGGAAGGACGCTGCGGAAAGGAAGCTGTCCGTAGCGAGTGCCGACTTGGTTATACCCAACAGAGTGCGCCTTGCCGACGCCGGCTTGCCGCCCGCTTGCAGAATTTTAAGGTTTTCATCTTCGAACTTGAAGATATCCACCAATTCGCCGGGGAGAAGATCAGTATCTCCGCAATCTTCCACGCGCACTTTACGCAACATCTGGCGAACTATTATCTCAACGTGTTTATCGTTAATATCAACGCCTTGAGAACGGTAAACGGATTGCACTTCGTGCAAAATGTAATCTTGTACGCCGTTTACGCCCTTAGTCTTTAATATATCCTGCGGATTCACGCTGCCGCCCGTCAAAACCGTGCCCGGATCGATCATTTCGCCCTCGTGCACTTTAAGGTCGGCGCTGAAGTTGATAGAGTAGTCCTTTTCTCCGTCTGCGGTCTTAACTATAACGTGGCGCAAGCCGTCCTTTTCTTCAAGGTGAACTTCACCTGCGACTTCGCTGACGGTAGCAACGCCCTTCGGCTTTCTTGCCTCGAACAATTCTTCTACCCTCGGAAGACCTTGCGTGATATCGCCTGTAGAAGCTATACCGCCCGTGTGGAACGTACGCATGGTAAGCTGCGTGCCCGGTTCGCCTATTGACTGAGCGGCTATGATGCCTACCGCCTCGCCTACCTGAACGGGCTCTCCGTTAGACATGTTACTGCCGTAGCACTTGCAGCAAACGCCTATCTTTGAACGGCAGGTAAATATGCTCCTTATTTCGACCTTTTCTATGCCGGCATTTACTATCGCCTTAGCCTTGGCCTCTTTTATCATCTCGTTTGCGGGAACGATAACTTCGCCCGTCGTCGGATCGATGACGTCCTTGACGGTAAATCTACCGATAAGTCTGTCTTCGAGTTTTTCTATTATCTCGCCCTTGGGACCTTTTATCGCTTCGACGACCATGCCCTTAGGCGTTTCGTTTGCCGCGGCGAAACAATCTTCTTCGCGGACGATAACGTTATGCGATACGTCGACCAACCTTCTGGTAAGGTAGCCGGAGTCCGCCGTTTTCAACGCGGTATCGGCAAGACCTTTACGGCCGCCGTGCGATGAAATAAAGTATTCCAAAACCGTCAATCCTTCACGGAAGCACGATTTAACCGGTATTTCAATAATTTCGCCGTTCGGGTTGGTCATAAGGCCGCGCATACCGGCAAGCTGTTTGATCTGGTCGATAGAACCACGTGCACCGGAGTTAGCCATCATCCATATCGGGTTGAAGGTGGAAAGTCCTTTCTTCAACTCATCGGAAACGTCTTTCGTTACTCTGGTCCATATATCGACCGTCGCTTTATATCTTTCGTAATCGGTTTTAAGACCAAACTCATATTCTTCTTGTACGGCGAGCACTTCTTTTTCCGCAGCGGCGATGATATCGTACTTAGCTTCAGGTATGTGCATATCGAACACGCTGGTGGTTATTGCGCCTATGGTAGAATATTTATAGCCCAACGCCTTGATCTTGTCGAGGACGGTTGCCGCGCAGGCGGCGCCGCCCTTCTTAAAGCAAGCCGCAACTATTTTTGAAAGGTCTTTTTTGCCGACGAGATAGTCTATTTCGAATTTCAACTGATCTTCGGGCGTCTCTCTTTTAACGAAGCCAAGATCCTGAGGAATAGCCTCGTTGAAGATTATTCTGCCGACGGTGGTCTTTACCCTGCCGGTAACCATCTGACCTTCTACTATTTTGCTCCTGCGGACGTAAATTTCGTCCTGGAGAGTGATTTGTTTCGTCTGATACGCCATGATCGCTTCCTCGCAGGAAATGTAAGCGTTGGGAACGTAAATTTCTCCGTCTTCGCTCTCGTTTCCGTCTGCGTCGTAGCGTTTGCCTTCTTCTCTCTTGATAATGGTCAGGTAATACGCGCCCATAACCATATCTTGCGTAGGCGACATAACCGGCTTTCCATCGGAAAGTTTAAGTATGTTGTTGGAGGAGAGCATAAGGAATCTCGCTTCCGCCTGAGCCTCGATGGAAAGGGGAACGTGCACAGCCATCTGGTCGCCGTCGAAGTCCGCGTTGAACGCGCCGCATACCAACGGGTGGAGTTTTATTGCGCGGCCCTCTATCAAAACGGGCTCGAACGCCTGTATGGAAAGTCTGTGCAGCGTAGGCGCACGGTTCAAAAGAACGGGGTGGTCTTTAATAACGTCTTCGAGAATATCCCACACTACGGGTTTCATCCTTTCAACCGTTCTCTTTGCGCTCTTTATATTATGGCAAGTGCCGTTTTCTACGAGTTTTTTCATAACGAAGGGCTTGAAAAGCTCTATCGCCATCTCTTTAGGCAAGCCGCATTGATACAGCTTTAATTCAGGACCTACGACTATAACCGAACGACCGGAATAGTCGACACGTTTACCGAGCAAGTTCTGACGGAAACGTCCTTGCTTGCCGCGCAACAGACCGGACAAGGATTTGAGATCCCTGTTGCCGGGACCCGTTACGGCTTTTCCGCGGCGGCCGTTATCTATAAGCGCGTCGACGGCGTCTTGCAACATTCTCTTTTCGTTGCGGAGAATTATGCTCGGCGCACCGAGTTCCATAAGTTTTTTAAGCCTGTTGTTTCTGTTTATTACCCTTCTGTAAAGGTCGTTGAGGTCGCTGGTTGCAAATCTGCCGCCGTCCAGCTGGACCATAGGTCTCAATTCGGGCGGAATGACGGGCAAAACGTCCAAAATCATCCATTCGGGGCGGTTGCCGCTCTTGCGGAAAGCCTCTATTATCTCTAATCTCTTTACCGCTTTTGCTCTCTTTTGACCTGCGTTGGATTCGGAGAGAATCTTCTTCATTTCTTCGCTCTCTTTATCCAGATCGACAGCCATAAGCAGTTCTTTTATCGCCTCTGCGCCCATGTTCGCTTTAAACGAACCTTCGCCGAACTTTTCTACTTTTTCAAAGTATTCTTTATCGCTTATTACCTGTTTGTAGTAGAGGTCGGTCGTGCCGGGGTCCAGAACCACGTAACTTACGAAATAAATAACTTGTTCTAGATTCTTCGGGCTCATATCCAAAAGCAAGCCCATTCTCGAAGGAACGCCTCTGAAATACCAGATGTGCGAAACGGGTGCCGCCAACTCGATGTGGCCCATACGGTCACGGCGGACCTTGGCGCGCGTTACTTCAACGCCGCATTTATCGCAGATAACGCCCTTGTATCTTATTCTCTTATATTTTCCGCAATGGCACTCCCAATCTTTGGTAGGTCCGAATATGCGTTCGCAGAAAAGCCCGTCTTTTTCAGGTTTTTGCGTTCTGTAATTTATGGTTTCGGGTTTGGTAACCTCGCCGTAAGACCACTCTCTTATTTTTTCGGGAGAAGCTACGCCAATTTGTATTGAATCGAAATTGTTAAGTTCAAACATATCAAAATCAACCTCCCTTATTCGTTATCCTCGTCGAAGTCGAAATCTTCGGCGTCGTCGTATTCGTCGTCAAACCCGCCGAACACTTCCTCCTCGTCAAACAGCGAATCGTCCATATCCTCGTCGTTGTCCTCGAAGATCGAATCGTCGAAATCGTCGTCCTCGACAGCGGGTTCCTCGTCCTCTCCGGGCAGATTGACTTCTTCGTAATCGATTCTCGGCTTGGCTTCGGATCTGAGGTCCACGTCGTCGTCGATAAGGTCTTTTATCTTGAGTTCCTCGTGGTTTTCGGTAAGGACCTTCATATCCAACGCCAAAGACTGCAATTCTTTGAGCAATACCTTGAAAGATTCCGGAATGCCGGGCTCGCTGATATTGTTTCCTTTAACGATAGATTCGTAAGTTTTTACCCTGCCGACTACGTCGTCGGACTTAACGGTCAAAATCTCTTGCAAAATGTGAGCCGCGCCGTAAGCTTCGAGCGCCCAAACTTCCATTTCGCCGAAACGCTGGCCGCCGAATTGCGCCTTGCCGCCCAAAGGTTGTTGCGTAACCAAAGAGTACGGGCCTGTTGAACGGGCGTGTATCTTATCGTCGACCAAGTGGTGAAGTTTTATCATGTACATCTGACCGACCGTAACTCTGTTTTCAAAAGGTTCGCCGGTACGACCATCGTAAAGTTGAATCTTGCCGTCTACCTCGCCCTTCGGGTTAACTATATTGTTTTCTTTTAAAAGTTCTCTTATTTCTTTTTCCGTAGCGCCGTCGAATACGGGCGTTGCGATCTTCCAGCCAAGCTGTTTGCACACGAGGCCGAGGTGAACTTCAAGCACTTGCCCGATGTTCATACGCGAAGGAACGCCCAACGGGTTAAGCACTATTTCCAGAGGAGTGCCGTCTGCCATGAACGGCATATCCGCAACGGGCAATATGCGCGAAACAACGCCCTTGTTACCGTGGCGGCCCGCCATTTTATCGCCTACGGAGATCTTTCTCTTCTGTGCGATATATACCCTTACGAGTTTGTTGACTCCGGGGGGCAATTCGTCTTTATTTTCACGCGTGAATATCTTTATATCCACGACTATACCGCCTTCGCCATGCGGAACGCGGAGGGAAGTATCTCTGACCTCTCTCGCCTTTTCGCCGAATATAGCGCGCAGCAATCTTTCTTCGGGAGTAAGCTCTGCCTCGCCCTTAGGCGTAACCTTACCGACGAGGATATCGCCGCTCCTGACTTCCGCGCCTATGCGGATAATACCGTCTTCGTCAAGGTCTTTCAACGCGTCGTCGCCGACGTTGGGGATGTCCCTCGTTATTTCTTCGCTGCCGAGTTTTGTATCTCTTGATTCGGTTTCGAATTCTTCTATGTGAATAGAGGTAAACACGTCGTTCCTCACAAGTTTTTCGGAAAGAAGTATCGCGTCCTCGTAGTTATAGCCTTCCCAAGCCATAAAGCCTATCGTTATATTTCTGCCGAGAGCGAGCTCGCCGTTGTTCGTAGCGGGGCCGTCGGCAATTATCTGACCTTTTTCGACTTCGTCGCCGGTAGAAACGATCGGATGCTGATTTAAGCAGGTGCCTTGGTTGGACCTTTCGAATTTCTTCAAGTAGTAAGTGCGAACGTTGCCGTCCTTCTCCTCGACAACTATTTCCGCGCCGTTTACCGCCTTTACTCTGCCTGCCTCTTTTGCGATTATCATAACGCCGGAGTCGTAAGCGATCTTCGCCTCGATGCCGGTTGCTACGATAGGCGTTTCCGGCTTCAACAGAGGAACTGCCTGACGTTGCATGTTAGAGCCCATAAGCGCACGGTTGGTATCGTCGTTTTCAAGGAACGGTATAAGCGCCGTTGCCACGGAAACCAACTGCTTGGGCGAAACGTCCATATAATCTATTTCGTTGCGCGGTTTTTGAAGTATTTTATCCTGTTCACGGCAACTTACGCGCTCGTAAACGAAACAGCTGTTTTCGTCGAGCGGTTCGTTTGCGGAAGCTACGGTGTATTTATCTTCTTCGTCCGCGGTGAGATAATCCACTATATCCGTAACGTGGCCCGTCGCTTTATCTACCCTTCTGTAAGGGGATTCTATAAAGCCGAACTCGTTGATCTTAGCGAACGTGGAAAGCGAGGTTATAAGGCCGATGTTGGCGCCTTCAGGCGTTTCTATCGGGCACATTCTGCCGTAGTGAGAGTGGTGAACGTCTCGAACTTCGAACGTAGCTCTGTCGCGGTTCAAACCGCCGGGGCCGAGAGCCGAAAGTTTACGCTTGTGCGTAAGCTCTGCTATCGGGTTGGTCTGATCCATAAATTGAGACAACTGCGACGATCCGAAAAATTCTCTTATAGCCGAGCTGACGGGGCGGACGTTTATGAGGCTTTGCGGGGTAACTTCCTCGGGAGCCTGCGTGCCCATTCTCTCTCTGATAACTCTTTCAAGACGGGCTATACCTATCCTGAACTGATTTTGCAACAATTCGCCTACGCTGCGCACGCGGCGGTTGCCCAAGTGGTCGATATTGTCGCACGTACCGAAGCCCGCGCGCAGATCGAGGTTGAGCGATACGGTAGCTACGATATCGTCTACCGTTATATGTTTATGATTGAGCTTATCCGTAAGGGGTTTGATCGTCTTTTTCTGTTCGGCGGTAAGTTTTTCGCCGTAATCGCCCCTTTCGATGATCTCGTAAAATTCTTTACAAGCGGCAACGAATTTAAGGCGCGTCTCTTTGCGCTTCAACTCATTCTTTTTATCTTCGGGCCTCTCCTCTCCTTCGGGGATGACTTTTTCTTCCACGTAGAAAAGCTCGTTTATCTCGTTGACGAAGTGATCCGCAACTTCTTCTACGGTCATTTCCTTAGTCATTTCGTAAACGATCTTGGAGAATTTCAAAGAAGGATAATGCACTTTTTCAAGCAAGCCGAACACTCTGGGGTTGAGCCCGGTAACCACGCGGAAATCCGCGGTGTTGTTGGCTATCATCTTGTGCTTTTTGCCTTCGGCGGTCTTAACGTAAATCTCGTTGATGCCGCTGTTCATTATTTCGGCGGCCTTTTCCTCGGATATAACTTCTCCCGCCGCCACGAGCACTTCGCCGTCCTCGTTAATTATATCTTCGTAAGCGGTAAGTCCCACCGCGCGAACGGCGAGATTCAAGCGCTTGTCAAATTTATATCTGCCTACCTTGGCAAGGTCGTATCTGCGGGGATCGAAGAACAGATTTTTAAGGTTTTGCTTAACGGCTTCGTCCGTGGGAACTTCGCCGGGGCGCAGACGCCTGTACAGCTCTATCAAACCTTCGCCTTCGCTTTTTGCGGTATCCTTTTCGATCGTATTGATTATCATAGAGTTGTTATCAAACAATTCTTTCAAAGCGAAATCAGAACCGAAGCCGAGAGCCCTCAACAAAATCGTTGCGGTAATTTTACGCGTCCTGTCGACGTGTACCCATAAAACGTCCTGCGCGTCCTGCTCGAATTCAAGCCACGCGCCGCGGTTAGGTATTACGGTAGTATCGTAGATAGAACGGCCGGTCTTGTCCACCGTAAACCCGTTGTAAACGCCCGGGCTCCTGACTAACTGCGATACGACAACCCTTTCCGCACCGTTTATAATAAACGACCCGTTATCCGTCATAAGCGGAATTTCGCCCATGAAAACCTCTTGGTCCATAACCTCGTCGGTAACCTTATTAACAAGTCTGACTTTGACCCTTAAAGGCAGGGCGTACGTCGCATCCCTTTCGCGGCATTCTTTTTCGGTATATTTGGTCTTATCCGAAAAGCTGTGGTCGAGGAAGTACAACTCGAAATGGTCGGAAAAGTCGGTTATCGGTGAAAAATCCTCAAATACTTCGGAAATGCCTTCTTCAATAAAAGCGTCGTACGAATCCCTTTGCACCTCTATAAGGTACGGTATGGGCTGCACTTCTCTTATTCTGGAAAAGGTTCGCCTGTCTGTTTTACCGAATTTAACGATTGGCAAATCTCGTGTCATCAAACACACTCCTTTTTTTGAAATCATGCTCAAACTATTGCTTTATACCACAAAATATAGTATAATCTAACTTGCCGAACACAATATATATTATTCCGCATAATTCCTTGCTTTTTAATATGTTTTTTATTCCCGCTATTTTCAAAAGGGGACAAAAAGGCACTATTTACGGAATTATAGCATTATATTATGTTAACTTAAATTATGCAAGATGTCAACTGTTTTTAAGGGGGTATCTTAAAATTTTTGTAATTTTTTGGAAATTGGCGCCGAAAGGAGGGGATTTTTTATGAGAATCGATAAATTTTTAAAAGTTTCAAGAATATTAAAGCGCCGCACCGTAGCCAACGAGGCGTGCGACGGCGGCAGGGTTTCCGTTAACGGCAAAGAGGTAAAACCCTCTTATAATTTAAAGGTGGGCGACGTGGTTGAAGTCCGCTTTGGCGGCGGCACTTTGAAGTTCCGCGTGTTGCAGCTTAAAGAAACCGTCCGCAAAGACGAGGCGGAATCCCTTTACGAAATCATCAACTAATCTTTTATATTGCGCGTTTAAATGCTACCGCGCACGTATTAATTGCGCTTCTACGCTCCCGCGTATCATAATTATTTATAACCTTGCGTTCGTAACAAAAATTAAAGAAGAATACTAAACACTTGCCTTAAGCACAAATTTTTGTTATAATAGTGAGTAAAATTAAGACTAAATCTGTTTAATATATAGGAGGAGATCCTTTATGGAAGCCAAAAAATTGATAATGCCGATATTACTTTTTGTAAGTTGTATATTGACTTTTTCAGCTTGTACAAATAGTTCTTATGATGATCCATATAAAGATTATGTGGCATCGGGACTTGAAGTAAAAAACATACCTTTTGATTATGATAACCTAACTGTCTTTTTTGAATCTGATG
>CAJOMS010000019.1 GCA_905235795.1 uncultured Clostridia bacterium
AAGCAAGGTAACAGCGGCAAGACAAACGATCCCGACACGATTTACGTTAAAATGTATAGACGACAACAACTACTATTTTGCCGAAGGCAAAGATAAAAATGAAGATTGGCAGACGCTCAACGAAAGAGATATCAGAGCAAAATTCATAACCGCTTCCAAGCAAAAAAAGCGAACGGTCCGGACGGCGTTTACGGCACGGACGACGACGGTTTGCCTGCGACTTATGCGGATTTCTGGATATTGTGTAAACGTATATAGAGCACGGAATGACTTTTACGTATGAAAATTTCAACTGGTTCGGTAGAGAAAACAGCTGGACGGAGCCGTGTGCGGTAGTGGATAGTTTTATTTTGGCGACCGAACTATATAAAATTACGGGGATAAAAGATTATTTGACTTTATCTCGTCGTATTTGGTTTAACGGTTTGCAGTTTTGCCAAAGGAAAAACGGCGGGGCAGGGCCGAATACCTGCGTGACGCAAGACCAACGCATTTTAAAAATATCTATGTACGAAGCTCCGTTTTGCTGTACTATGCGTTATGCGGAAGGTCTGGCGGAATATACTCGTAACGCATCGCTTTTCATATGGGATTCTACGGCTAAAACCGTTACGGACGAATTTGGAAAAAAATTTAAAGACGACAAGTTGATAGTGAAGTATAACGGAAAAGAAGTTCCGATTTTTTCTTGCAACGAGTTTTCTCGCGAGCAGGCTATGGCAATCGAGTTGAAAATTTAAAAAATTATAAGCGTGGGCTTTACAAAATTTAAGAAAAGAGTTAAAATATGATAACAGATAGAAATACGGTAATTAAAATTTTTACTTCGATTGACGGCGTAGGGAAACTGTACGTTGCAGCTAAGCGAAAAATAAACAAAATCAAATTCAGCGCGGCGGATATAAGCGGAAAGACTTACGAATTTATCTTCGACTGCGGAAAACCCGAAGGCGAGTTTGCATTCAACATAGAAAATCCTATATTGTGGAGCATCGACGAGCCGAATTTATATTCTTATATTTTGGAAATTTACGGCGTCGACGAAGAAACGGTTAAAGGAAAATTCGCGTTCAGGACAATTTCCACCGACGGGAAAAACGTTCTTTTAAACGGCTTGCCGATATTCGTCAAGTAAAGCCGAAAGTGCTTATTTCGGTCATAGACAAGAGTACGAGAGACAGATTCGACGCCTATAAATTCAGCTTTAATTTACCCGAGCTCATGTACGACAGAACGCTCAGAGATTTCGGCTATCTGTTTGAGTTAGGAGTTGGCGAAGGAAGATTGCTCGTCTGCGGACTCAATCTTACGAGTCTTGACGACGGAGAGCCGTCTTGCGAGGCAATGGCTGCCTTTATAATTAATTATATCGATTCCGCAGACTTTACTACTACTGAAAATATTAGCGTGCAGGAACTTAAAGCTTATATGGCGGCGTGCGCGGAAAAACCCGTAAAGGAGAGAATGATGACTCAATTCTGGGCGCTCGACGACGCACCCGTTGAGAGTAAAAGATATTGGGAGGAGTCGAGGGCTTACCTTACCGAAGATTAATATGAAAGGTAAATTTATATGCCATTCGGATTTTGCGTTGCAGCGCCCCGTAAACGTTCTCGGGAAAGGGCTTAAAAACGCCAATAGCGAAGAAAAATATCAAAACAGACACGTTTTATTTCGCAAGAAGTTCGCGCTCGAAAAGTTTTCTACCGCAAAAACACGCATTACCGCCGACGACTATTTCAAGTTATATATAAACGGCAAATTCGTCACGATGGGGCCTCCGCCGGGATATCCGCAGAGATATTATTATATGGAAAAGGACGTTTCGGAATTTCTGTCCGAGGGCGAAAACGTCTTGGCGGCTCACTGTTATTATCAAGGCTTGGTCAATCACGTGTGGATATCCGCCGATATGCGCCAGATGTTTTGGATGGAATTGGAAGTTGACGGCGAAGTCGTAATGGTTAGCGACGAAAGTTTTAAGTGCAGCGTTCATTCGGGTTATACCGCTATCGGAAAGTTCGGTTATGACACAGCTTTTTCGGAGAGATACGATTCGTCGGCAAGAGAAGTCGGCTTTGAAAGGATCGATTTCGACGACGGATATTGGGGATTTGTTTCCATATATAAAAATGCGGACTATAAACTTATAAAGTCGCCTATAGCACCGTTAAACATATATTTTGCTGAACCTATTGTTTGCGAAAAGCGTGAAAATGGCGTTACGTTTCTCGATTTCGGTCAGGAAATGACGGGCTATCTTTACGCCGAGGCAAAAGGCAAAAAGGGCGATAAAATAATTTTGAGAGCGGCGGAAGAATTAAATGCAGACGGCAGCATAAGATTCGATACGCGCTGCAATTGCCGCTATGAAGAAGAATGGATATTGTTTGGCGAAAATGATGAACTTCGCCAATATGATTATAAGGCGTTCAGGTATGCCGAAATAGTCGTGCCCGAAGGAGCACGGATAGAAAAAATCGGCATGACGGTACGACACTATCCTTTTGTAAGGAGAAAATATAATTCGGTTGAAAACGCCGATTTGAAAAAAGTGTTGGAGCTATGTGAAAACACTATTGAATACGGAGTACAAGAGGCTTATCTCGATTGTATGACGAGGGAAAAAGGTCAGTATTCAGGAGATCTTGCCGTGTCGGGCAGGGCGCACGTAGTTTTGAAGGGCGATACTTCGCTTATTAAAAAATCTCTTAAAGATTTTTGCGAATCAACTTGCGTATGTAAAGGCATGCTTGCCGTTACTTCATCGACGAGAAATCAGGAAATAGCCGATTATTCCCTTCTTTTTCCCGCCCTTGTTGCGTGGGTATATTCGGTTGACGGGGACGCCGATTTTGTCAGGTACTGCGAACCTTACGCCACGGGAATTTACGAGTATTTCAAAAAATACGAGGGTGCAGACGGATTGATAGGAGGAGTAAAAGATAAATGGAATCTCGTTGACTGGCCTGAAAATTTAAGAGATGGCTATGATTTTCCTCTTACAGAACCTGTCGGCGACGGCGAACACAACGTTTTAAACGCTTTTTACATCGGTTTTATACAGTCACTTAGCGAGATTTACGAAATATGCGGAAAGAGTGCGATAGACGTCGGCGGATATAAACGCTCATTCATTGACGCGTTTTATTCGGTAGAAACGGGGTTGTTTTGCGATTCTCGTTCAAAGACTCATTCAGCTGTTCATTCAAACGTCTTGCCGCTATTATTCGGCATAGGTACCGACGACGAAAAATTAAAAAGCAGAATAATAGATTTCATCTATAAAAAGAAGTTGACGTCTATGGGCGTATATATGTCGTATTTTGCGCTTGCCGCGCTCGTAATAAACGGGCAGAAGGACAAAGCGCAGGAACTTGCAACGGATAAAGGCGCATGGCTCAATATGATAAGCGAAGGCGCTACTACGACGTTCGAAGCGTGGGGGAAAGATCAAAAGTGGAACACGAGCCTTTTCCACCTGAGGGCGACTGCGCCCGTAATTGTATTTAACGATTTAACGAGAATTTATTAGAAATCAATAATATGAGGTAAATATGGTTAATATGGATAAAAATATTACGCAAGAAGTTATTACGCACATTAAAGATAATTGGGTAAAAAGCATAAGAGAGGCGAACGACGTCGTTCCGTTTCCGTTTACGTCGCCTTCGATTACGGGGTTTTATAAAAATTTCTTTTATTGGGACAATTATTTTATCAATAAAGGACTTTTAATTGACGGTTTTTTTGAGCAGGTCAGCAACAATTTGAATAATTTTGCTTATTATGTGGATCGCTTCGGTTACGTACCGAATGCGAGCAGTTTGCTTGACCGTTCTCAGCCGCCCGTTTTTACCTTTTGCGTTCTCGATTATTATGAGAAAACACAAAATAAGGACGTATTAATAAAATACTTACCTTATTTACTGAAAGAGTATAATTTTTGGATGACGGAACGCGTTTTGCCGTGCGGACTTAATTCGTTTGGCTCTAGCGCCACGAAGCATCAACTTCTAAGAAATTATAAACAGCTGCACGGCAGGGTGTTGGAAGAACGGGACTCCGAAGAAGAGCAGATAGAACTTGCAAAAGATATTTTGGCAATTGCGGAAAGCGGGCTCGATTTCAATATGCGTTTTTTAACCGACGAAAGCAAGGTGGACGCAGGCAAATTCATTCATCTTGACCTTAACTGCTTCTTATACGGGGTAGAAGTCGGCATATCAAAAATTTATGAACTTCTTGGCGAAGATAAAAAAAGCGAGGAGTTTTTTGTTTTAGCGGAAAACAGAAAAGCTCTTATCAATAAATATCTGTTTGACAAAACGCAGGGAATATATCTCGATTATAACTATAAAAGCGGAGAGTTTTCAAAAATTTTAAGCGCGGTATCTTTTTATCCTTACGTTTACGGTATATCCGATGATAAAGAAGGTGCAAAAAAGATTTTAATGAAATTAGAATTGCAGTACGGTATAAGTCCTGCGGAATATAGGGGCGAAAATGCCGTTTATTATCAATGGGATTATCCGTGCGTATGGCCCTATACAAGTTGGTTTACTTTTACGGCGCTTAAAAACGTAGCCGAACGTATCGCTTTAAAATATATGTATTGCGTAAACGATAATTTTGAAAAGACGGGCGTTATATGGGAAAAATACGACGGAAGAGATGGCAGCGTGGCAAAAACAAACGAATATGAAACGCCCGAAATGCTCGGCTGGTCGGCAGGCGTATATGTGGATTTTTACGTAGAAATTTTAAAAAAAGGTAATGTTTAATTTTATGATAAAAGAGAAAACTTGCTTACCGGGGTTTAAGCGATACGTTGCAATATAAACTGCGATTTTCGCAAGTAAAGCATTTAGATAAGTCGGTTTTATGGCAGATATGGATTCGAAAAATTTATTGAGTTGAAATTCAGTGAGGTAAACTAATGAAACTTGCTTTCAGATGGTACGGCGAAAAGGACTGTATTCCGTTAAATTATATAAAGCAGATATAAAGCAGATATAAAGCAGATACAAGGCATGACGGGGGTTGTAACGGCTGTTTACGATACGCCCGTTGGCGAAGTCTGGGATTTAAATAAGCTTTTGCGATTAAAAGAACTTGTAAACGGCGCAGGGCTTGAAATGGAAGTGATCGAGAGCGTTTCCGTTCACGAAGATATAAAGTTAGGGCTTCCGTCAAGGGATAAATACATAGAGGCTTATAAACAAAATATAATAAATTGCGGCAAAGTCGGCGTGAAATGCATTTGTTATAACTTTATGCCCGTGTTTGATTGGTTCAGGACTAATCTGTACTACAAGCACGACGATGGTTCCACTTCGCTGTCGTACAGTGAAAAATATTTTGCAAAATTGGATAAACGAAATCTTCGCTTGCCGGGTTGGGACGAGAGTTATACGAGCGAGGAGTTGAACGGGCTACTTAAACAATACGAGGGTATGACTCACGAAAAACTGTTTTAAAATCTCGTGTATTTCTTAAATGCGATAATGCCCGCGTGCGACGAGGCGGATATAGATATGGCGATACACCCTGACGATCCGCCGTGGGATATATTCGATTTGCCGAGAATAGTGGGCAGAGAAGAAGATTACGACAGACTGTTCAAAGCCGTGCCGAACAAGCACAACGGAATAACTTTCTGTACGGGAAGTTTGGGCGCCGGCAGATTTAACGACCTACCGCAGATGGCGGCAAAGTACGCTGATAGAATTTACTTTGCGCACCTTCGCCAGTTAAAGTTTGTAAACGATACCGACTTTTACGAAAACGGCCATCAAACGCAGGAAGGAAACGTAGATATTTACGCCATAGTAAAAGCGCTCGTCGAAAACGGATTTAACGGATATTTACGCCCGATCACGGCAGAAACGTGTGGGGAGAAGACGCAAAGCCTGGATACGGATTATACGACAGAGCGATGGGCGGAGCGTATTTGCAAGGGCTGTTTGAAGCGGTGGAAAAAGATTTAAAGGAGTAGAAAAATGTTTAAGGTAGATTTAAGCGACAAAGTGATAGCGATAACGGGCGCGGGCTGAATAATATGTTCGGAATTTGCAAAAGCGCTTGCAAGTAATGGGGCAAAGGTTGCGTTGCTCGATATAAATTACGACGCGGCGAAAAAGTACGCCGACGAGATAGGCGAAAACGCGATAGCCGTAAAATGCAATTGCCTGGATAAAGAAAGCATAAAAGCGGCAAAAGCAGAGGTAAACGAGAAGTTCGGAAAGGTAAACTTTCTGATTAACGGCGCTGGCGGAAACAATCCCAAAGCAACCTGCGACAACGAATATATGACGCCTGATACGGAAGGAGTAAAGGACTTTTTCGCACTCGAAGAAAGCGGACTTAAATTCGTATTTGACTTAAATATAACCAGCGCGTTTTTGACCACGCAGGTATTTGCTGAGGATATGGTAAAAACCGGCGGAAATATAATAAACGTAAGTAGTATGAACGCGTACAGACCTTTAACGAAGATTCCCGCTTATTCTGCTGCGAAAGCGGGGATAAGTAACTTCACACAGTGGCTTGCGGTGCACTTTGCACCGTGCAATATGAGGTGTAATGCAATAGCCCCGGGATTTTTCGTGACGAAACAGAATAAAGACTTATTGTTTAACGCAGACGGAACACCGACGGAAAGAACGGGCAAAATACTTAACGCAACGCCTATGAAGAAGTTCGGAGAAATAAGCGATTTAATAGGTTGCTTACTTTGGCTTTCGGACGACACGGCGAGCGGATTCGTCACGGGAACGGTAATCCCCGTAGACGGTGGTTTCTCGGCATATAGCGGGGTATGATACCGAAAGTAATAAATGAAAGAAAATCGTTATTCGGTTTGACAATTTAATGGTTGTTACGATTTTTTGCCGGTGAAATATCGGTGGTATAAGAGTTTTTCCATTCGTAGGCTCGAACCAATAATCGTATTTAACGAGAGCTTATTGCGATAATTACGTTAAAATAAAAGGAGACTCAAATGAAAAAGGTTACCTTATTAGGTGATTCAATACGGATGATAGGTTACGGTAAAAGAGTGGTTGAGATATTGGGAGAGGAATATTCCGTATTTCAGCCGGAAGACAACTGCCGTTTTGTAAAATACACTTTAAGAATGTTGTTCGATTTCAGGGCAAATATTGAAGGTAGCGACGTTATCCATTGGAATAACGGACTTTGGGATACGTGCGCTTTATTCGGCGACGGCAAACCTTTTACGTCCGAAGATGAATACGTAGAAAATATGATTCGCGTCGCAGGTATATTGAAAGGAATGGGAAAACGCGTGATCTTTGCTACTACTACGCCCGTTCGTCCGGATTACGAATATAATTCAAATGAAGTTATAGATCGCTATAATGCGATTTTGATTCCCAAATTAAAAGATATGGGAATAGAGATTAACGACCTGAATTCACTCGTAAAGCCTCACGTTTACGAATATATACGCGACGATGATAAAATTCATCTCTCCGACGCAGGTATTGAGGCTGTGGCAAATCAGGTCGCGCGCTGTATAATCGGTAAGTAGTTGATTGTTTGGATTAATTATTTATTAATAATTTATAAATTCGAAAAAATGTTTTAAATTATAACAAAATCTTAGACAAAAAAGGTTGGTTTTCGGTATGAGAACTAACCTCTTTTACGTCATACTTTGCTCGGAGCCGTGCGGCGCACATACGCGGTTTTTATGGCTCGGTCAAACTAATTATTTATATAAGGGAATTTATTTATGATAACCTCTAAGGTAACGAAAAAACAGCTTGCCGAGTGGCAAAAAATGTATTTAAGCAAAAGAAACGAGTTAAAACCTAACCGAATAAGCGGAAAATGTCTAAACGATTATTTCGTTGGAAAATATTCGCCCGATCCGTTCGACAACGACGATTTTAAAAGTATCGTTTGTTTTAACGCCGCAGAAGAAAATAAAACCGTAAAGGCTGAAATTTCCAATATTGCTTCGTACGTTTTGAATAACGGCGTGTTAGTGGGGATAGATTTGGCGTCGGGCTTTTTTTACGTTGAAAGCAAAGAAATAAAAAGATCGATTCCCATATGGGACGACCTTTTTGTTACGAGGGGATTAAGCGAAAGCGATCTCGATAATTACGTCTTGACCGCGCAATATATATCGTTGCTCGAAAAATAAATTTTCTGTCTTTTTTTTATTCTATTCCGGCTTGGGCAAGAATCTCTCGGAAATAATTATCGGCAACGCATCTTCCCGGGAAAAGTATGTCGGGAATAATAAGGTAATCGTCGTTCTTGTTTTTGCGTACTTTGCCGAGCATAACGTCGTACGGCAATTCCAAAGGCATATTCACGCATGCCTTTTTCATCAAATCTTCACCGAAACGTTTCATCGGTTTATAATATTTGTTATCGGTATAAGCCGTGTAGCCTATAACGAAATTTAAAGAGTGGCTGTTGTAAAATTTATCTAAACCTACGCATACAAAATGCAACCATTGCTTTTTAAAATAATCAAAATCCTGAAACATTACGTATCTTGCAGGAGTATTTTCGAGTTTTGAGTACGCGTACCAACAAACGAAAATCAAACTGCAAAGTATATCTTCGGCTACAGGCGCAATTTGATTTTCTTCGTAAAGTTTTGATAGATATTCCACTTCGTCATACCAACAGTTGTCTCTTTCAAGTTGCATGATCTTTTCGTCACAGTAAAAAACGCAATATACCATTTTCTTTCACCTTAGTATAAATTTAAATTTTCGAATAAAAACGATTCGTCGTCAAAAAATTCCGAAACCGTAATATTTAAACCGTTGCAAAGCATAATAAGCGTTTTAAGCTTTATGTCTTTGGTTTTTCTTTGCATTATACTTTTTAACGTTGACGAGGAAACGCCGCTGTCTAACGATAATTTATATAAAGAAATATTATTTTTACCGATATAAAAGCAAAGTCTGTCAACTATCGCTTCCGACAAGTTCTTCATGGTGTCCTCCCGATCGTTTTTAAATTTATTTTATATCTATATTTTATATTATTTTTATGATTTGGATAGGACGACGCGTTATCCTTTTTGGGTGATATGTCGTCCTATAAATAAGTTTGCGGTAAAAATGCGTCAATAATCATAAAAATTTTTTTAAAAAGGGCATAAAACTCTTGACAATGCATTTCCATTGGAGTAAAATATAATCAAAAGTTAGCACTCGTCCTGTATGAGTGCTAACAAATAAAATAAGCATTTGCCAAACCAGAGGTAAAAATGAAACTGTCGGAAAGGAAAAAGAAGATTCTTCAGATCGTAGTTGATGATTATATCGAAACGGCTGTTCCCGTGTCTTCGAAAAATATTACCGACAAGTATATGCACGATATAAGTTCCGCTACCGTAAGAAGCGAGCTTTCCGCACTTGAAGAATTAGGGTATTTAACGCAACTGCACACGTCAAGCGGGCGCGTACCTTCGCCGGAAGCTTACAAATTGTACGTAAGCGAGCTGATGGTCAAAGATAAACTTTCGCAAAAAGACTTAAACTATATAAAAAAGATCTTTACCGAAAAGACCGGAAATATCGAGCACGTATTTCATAGCGCGGTTAAAGTTATAAGCGATTTGACCGATTATACGTCTATAGGCGTTCCCGCTGCAGGCGTCGATGAAAAAATCGAGGTCGTAAAGCTCGTACGCATCAAGCCTACCGAGGCTTTGGTCATAATCGTAACGCAATCGAGATTATATAAGGATAATTATATACAACTTCCTAAGGATATTACGGATGAAGCCGTAGATAATGCGTCCGATATGCTAAACAAGGTTTTCGTCAGCAAAACGCTTTTGGAAACGGAAGAAGTTTCCGTAGAGGCACTCGCGTCTTTTACCGAATATAAAGAAATTTTCTTAAACGTAATAGACGCCCTTAAAGAGTACGCCGCAAGAAACGAAGACGTCGTCATGGAAGGCGAAGATAAGATTTTGAACCATCCGGAATATGCGGACGTCGACCGGATAAAGAATTTCCTTTCCGTCGTGTCGAGTAACGATAAAATGGTCCATATTTTAAACGACGACGGAAGCGATATAAAGATAAACGTAAAAATAGGAACGGAAGAGGGGACGGACGGAATTCCCGAAGGATGTTCGGTAGTTTCCGCTACGTATTCTGTAAACGGGCAAAAACTCGGAACTTACGGAGTAATCGGTCCTTCGAGAATGGATTATCAAAAGGTAGTATCCGTTTTGGAAAACGTGGGAAAAATTTTAGAGAGTATTCTATCGGGTAAATAAAACTTGGAAGGTGATATCGTGTCAGAAAAGAAAAATAAGAATACAAATAAACCGTCTGAAAAAGAAAAAGAGGTTAAAGACGAAAACGTAAAAGAAGAAAATCCTTGCGAAGAAATCCCCGCCGACGAGGCGACCGATGACGAAAAGGAAAAAATCTTAAAACAGCTTGACGAGGCAAACGCTCTCGCCGCGGAATATAAAGATAAATGGTACAGAACGGCGGCTGAGTTTGAAAATTATAAAAAACGCAACGCCGAAACGAGAAAAAACGCTCTTGCGGAAGGCAAGATGGAAGTTATTCAAAAAATATTGTTTATAGGCGACAACGTCGAGCGCGCACTCGGTTACAGTTTGGACGAAGGTACCAAAGAGGGTTTGAACTTATTACTTCGTCAATACGGCGAGGTGCTTACTAATCTCGGGCTCGAAGTGATCGATCCTGTAGGACAGCCGTTTGATCCCAATCTTCACGAGGCTATCTTTTCGAAAGATGCCGAAGAAGGGCAGGAAAGCGGAATTGTTGACAGCGTATTTTTAAAAGGCTACAAAATGGGCGATAAAATAATACGTTACGCTCAGGTAGTAGTAATAAAATAAAAAATTTTTCTTAGAAAGGAGTAAAAATATTATGAGTAAAATTATAGGTATAGATTTAGGAACAACAAATTCATGCGTTGCGGTTATGGAAGGCGGCGAACCTGTCGTAATTACAAACGCTGAAGGATCGAGAACGACTCCGTCCGTCGTAGCTTTTCAGAAAGACGGCGAAAGACTCGTCGGTCAGGTAGCAAAGCGTCAAGCCGTAGCTAACTCCGATAGAACGGTTATTTCCATAAAGAGACATATGGGTTCGGATTATAAAGTAAGTATAGACGACAAGAAGTATTCCCCGCAGGAAATTTCCGCTATGATTCTTGCAAAACTTAAAAAGGATGCCGAAGCTTATCTCGGCGAACCCGTAAAGGACGCAGTAATCACATGCCCCGCTTATTTTACGGACGCACAGCGTCAGGCAACTAAAGACGCCGGCAAAATTGCAGGTTTAAACGTTTTGAGAGTAATCAACGAGCCGACGGCAGCTGCGCTCAGCTACGGACTCGATAAAGAAACTTCTAACCACAAGGTAATGATTTACGACCTCGGTGGCGGCACGTTCGACGTATCCATTCTCGATATCGGCGACGGCGTGTTCGAAGTTCTTGCCACGAACGGCAACAACATGCTCGGCGGTGACGATTTTGATAAAAAGATCATAGATTATCTTGTAAGCGAATTTAAAGCAAAAGAGGGAATTGATCTTTCCAACGACAAGATGGCGATGCAAAGGCTTAAAGAGGCTGCAGAAAAGGCGAAGATCGAGCTTTCCAGCATGAGCAGCACGAACATAAATCTTCCGTTTATTACAGCTGATCAGACCGGCCCGAAACACATGGACATCAACCTCACCAAGCAGAAATTCGACGCGATGACCGCAGATCTCGTAGAAGCGACCGTAACGCCTATGAAACTCGCTATGAAGGACGCTGGCCTCACCTACAAAGATATTGAAAAGGTTATCCTCGTAGGCGGCTCCACCAGAATACCCGCAGTCGTAGATAAAGTTCGCGAAGTCAGCGGCAAAGAACCGTTTAAAGGCATCAACCCCGACGAGTGCGTTGCAATCGGCGCGGCTATACAGGGCGGCGTATTGAGCGGAGAAGTTAAAGACGTATTACTTCTCGACGTAACCCCGCTTTCACTCGGTATCGAAACTTTGGGCGGTGTATTCACAAAACTTATCGATAGAAACACCACTATCCCCGCAAAGAAATCTCAAGTTTTCTCAACTGCCGCGGATAATCAAACCGAAGTTACAATTCACGTTCTGCAAGGCGAAAGACAGTTTGCAAAAGACAATAAAACGCTCGGTCAGTTCAATTTGGGCGGCATTGCTCCCGCACCGAGAGGTATCCCGCAAATCGAAGTTACGTTCGATATAGACGCAAACGGTATCGTTCACGTTACGGCAAAGGACCTTGCTACTCAAAAATCTACGGATATAACGATAACTTCTTCCACAAATCTTTCAGAAAACGATATCGATAAAGCCGTAAAAGAGGCAGAGCAGTACGAGGCTGAGGATAAAAAGAGGAGAGAGGTCGTTGAAAACAGAAACAAGCTCGACGGAATGATCTTCACGATAGAAAAATCTATGAAAGATCTTAACGATAAACTCCCCGCGGAAGATAAAGCTAAACTTGAAGAACTCGTTAAAGAGGCAAAGACCGAACTTGAAAGCAATGATAATGATAGAATAGTTGCCGCAACCGAAAAACTTTCTAACGAATCTCAAAATATTTTCGCAAAAATTTATCAGCAGGCGGCAGGCAGCGCCCAACCTGACGATAATATGGGCGACAGCGATAACGAATTCCATCAAAACTAATAAAATTAAAGTTTTTAAGGCAAGGCGAAAAAACGCCTTGCCTTATGAAGGATAGAGGGACATAATGGCAGATAAAAATTATTACGATATATTGGGCGTTGACAAAAATGCCTCTCAGGAAGAAATAAAAGCGTCGTACAGAAAATTAGTTAAACAATATCACCCGGACTTGCACCCCGGCGATGATTCTTGCGCGGCTAAATTTAAGGAAATAAACGAGGCAAACGAGGTCCTTTCGGATTCGCAAAAACGCCAGCAATACGATTTTGAATTAGAGCATCCGTCGTTTAAAGGAGGATTTTCGTCCGAAGGAGCTGATTTCTCCGATTTCGGCGATATATTCAGCACTATTTTCGGCGGTTTCGGCGGTGGCGGAACTCAACGCCAAACAAAAAAGGGCCGTGACTTGACCTATGAATTCGAACTTAGCTTTTTGGATGCGGCGCTCGGGTGTACCAAAGAGTTTTCTTACACCCGTAAAGATCGCTGCGCAGATTGCCACGGCACGGGCGCAAAAAACGGCACCGCGTTAAAGCAGTGTTCAAAGTGTGGCGGAACGGGACAGTTAAAATTTGCATCCGGAACGGGAATGTTCAGAACGGTAACTACGCGTTTGTGCGACGAATGTCGCGGCACCGGTAAAATTATAACCGAAAACTGCCCGATTTGCAAAGGGCGCGGTACCGCAATGGTAAATACTAAGGTCAAATTCGATATTCCGTCCGGTGCAGATAACGACAGTTATATCCGTCGTAAAGGGTACGGTGAAACGCCTGATTACGGTGGCGAGCCCGGAGACCTTCTCATTTACTTCAAAGTAAAACCGCACAAGATCTTTAAACGTAAAAATTTCGACCTTTACGTTACCGTGCCTATTTCGTTCAAAACCGCGTGCTTCGGAGGTAAGGTTTTGATACCTTCTCTCGATAAACCTTTTGAATACTCAATTCCGGAAGGAATACAGGGCGGAAAGGTCATTTGTATAAAAGGTAAAGGAATTAAAAATAGAAACAAATACGGCGATATGTTCGTGACGGTGCAGGTAGAAACGCCCGTAAAACTTTCGCATAAGCAAAAGGAAGAAATTTCTCGCCTTTGCGACGAGTTGGAAAACAAACAGCATCCGCTGATGAATTCTTATAAGGACAATATGGGTAAAGATTTCGGAGTGGATCCATATGCAGTAAAATAAATAACGTTATAAAAAATGAAGGCCGCATAAATTTATGCGGTCTGTTTTTATAATTGCCAGTCGATTGGCTCTATATCGTTTTCTATCAAAAACTTATTGCATTTTGAAAAATGTTTGCAACCGAAAAATCCGTTGTTTGCCGATAGGGGGCTGGGGTGAGCGCATTCCAAAATCAAGTGCCTATCGGCGTTTATCAGATTTTTTTTACTTCTTGCGTTTGCTCCCCAAAGCATAAAAACCACGGGGCGTTCTCTTGCGGAAATGCGCTCGATAACGGTATCCGTAAACCATTGCCATCCGCAGTCTTTATGAGAATTTGCGGCGCCTTCGCGCACGGTCAAAACCGTGTTGAGCAGCAGTACGCCACCCTTTGCCCATTTTGTTAAATTGCCGCAATTTTCGGGTTCTTTTATCCCGAGATCGCTATATATTTCCTTGTAAATATTTTTAAGGGAAGGGGGCGGTTCGACTCCGTCTTGCACCGAAAAGCACAATCCGTGCGCCTGTCCGTAATTATGATATGGATCCTGACCGAGAATAACGCATTTTACCTCGTCGTATGGAGTATATCTGAAACAGTTATATAAGTCATTCATGGGCGGATAAATCGTGCGGGTAAAATATTCTTTCTTTAAAAATTCGCGAATCTTTTTATATCTCTCGTCTGCAAATACGTCTGCAAGTAATTCATCCCAACCGCCGCCGAGTTCGATCATAGCTTCTCTCCTTTTTTTTAAATAATTTTACCACTATTTAATTAAATTGTCAATTATGGGTATAATCAAATTATCGTTGGCAATAATTTGTTTAGAAAAAGGAGGGATGACATGTCAGTTAATCCATTTGAAGTAAGACCTAAGAAGGTCAAAGGAAACTATTATTCTATTTCTCAACTCGCGCTGAAAAGTTATGATAAATACGACGTTGATCCTTACACGAAAACGCGTATTATTTTAATGAACGGCACTGAGTTCGAGTCCGTATGGTTTTATCATCAGTTTGCAAGAAACTGTTCTAACAACGACTTAAGGCGAGAAATTGCCGATATCCGCCGCGTGGAACAGCAACAGCAGAAGCGCATTGGATCGTTAAAACCCATCGATGAAACCATACTTGAAACGACGCTTAGCTATGAACAGCTTGCCGTCGATTTGACGGCGATTCTCGCACAGAGAGAAAAGAACACGTCAGTCAGAGATCAGCTCAATTTCGCCCTGCTTGAAGATTTCGATCATTTATATCGATTTACCGATCTTCTTGAGATGGAAGAGGCGCAAAACTACAAAAAATTGATAGGTAGTTATACCGAAATAATGCCCGGCCGCCCGACCGTTGCGGAGCATCGCGATCCTGCCGACGACATTCGTTTCGCAGTCAACTTCACTTTGGCGGATCCCATTACGAAACTCAATATAGGCACGATCATCGGCGCGGAGCAGCAGACGATGAACTACTATATGAACGTCGCGGGATTCTATCATAGCGACGTGGGGCGCAAACTGTTCAGCGAAATAGCCATGATAGAAGAACAGCACGTAAGCGGATATGAAAGCTTAAAGGATCCCAATATGACCTGGCTTGAAAAAATGTTGGTACACGAGTACAACGAGTGCTATCTGTACTATTCGTGCTACGCCGACGAGAGCGACGCTGAAATCAAAAAAGTATGGGAAAGGCACTTTAACGACGAACTCGTGCATCTGCAAAGGGCTGTTCAGCTGTTAAAAAAATACGAGGGGAAAGATTACAGGGAAGTTATACCCGTCGGAACTTTCCCGATGTTGTTGACTTTTAAGGACAATAAGAAATATATCAGAGAAGTTCTTAAAAATATCCGTTTGACGGCGCAATGCGAACATTACGAAAACGTCGGCAATCTTGACGAAAACAACACGTTCAAATTATATCAGAATATCGTCGTTAAAAACCCGAACGAACTTCCAAGTCATATAGTTATTGATAATTATATTAAGAAAAACGGCAAAGATCTGCGTTACGAAATAGCCGCCCATCCCGAAAAAGTATTGCAGGACAGGCAACACGATAACGTTACTATAGGCAGGGTAAAGGCCGAATAAACAACAAAATTTTCAGAGCTTGGCCGTAAAAGGTCAAGTTCTTTTTTATAAAAAGAAACCGAGGGAGAAATAAACCCTCGGTTTCAATACTTTTTAATTAATTATTTTCGCTTTCGGCTAAAGCTTTTTCGTATGCGGCAAGAACTAAATTGCTTATTTCCGTTCTTACCTCGGATACGATCGGATGGGCGATATCTTTAAATTCGCCGTCTTTGGTTCTCCTCGAAGGCATTGCAACAAAAAGCTGATCGGGGCCTGCAATGATCTTCAAATCGTGTATAACGAAACAATCGTCTATAGTGATCGAAGCAACGCCTTTTAATTTTTCGTCATTGCGCACTATGCGCACTCTGGTGTCTGTAATTTGCATAATTTTCCTACCTTAACATTATATTTTTGGCAATTTTTTTTACCGTAAACATTATATCATACTTCTTTTGCCATTTCAATACAATTTTTAAATTTTTTTATCAAATTTTTTTCGTCTTTCATAAAATGTGATATGAAAACGGACAATTCTTTTAATAAAGGAAGTTATTTTTTGATAGGTATAGGCGGAATCAGTATGTCCGCAATTGCCGAATACCTGCTTTTGTGCGGAGCTACGGTAATCGGCAGCGATATAAGAGAGAGTACGCAAACTGCAAAACTTTGCGAGCTCGGTGCAAAAATTTATATAGGGCACAAAGCTGAAAACGTCAGCGGCGCAAGCGTGGTCGTATATAATTCTTCTATAAAACCAAATAATCCGGAATTAGCTTACGCTAAAAAAATCGGCTTGAAAATTTACGGGAGAATGGAATTTTTAAACGAAATATCCAAGCGGTTCAAAGTTAAAATAGGCGTAGCGGGGTGCCACGGAAAGACTACCGCCACCGCAATGATAGGCGCTATCTTATCCGCAAATAATGAAAAATTTTTGATGCACGTCGGCGGAAACGTGGTTGATATTGGAAATTTATATTTTTCCGGCAACGATTATTTTTTGAGTGAAATATGTGAATTCGATAGGAACATAGACAAATTCAACGCCGAAATTGCCTGTCTGTTAAACGTCGGGTACGATCACGCGGATTGTTATAAGGATATTTATGAAATTCAAGACGCGTATCTTTCATATATTAAGCGTGCAAAATTCGGAATTGTAAACGGCGACGACGAATATTCCGCAAAAACGGGTTTGCCGTGTTTGACGTTCGGTTTAAACGACGAATGCGATATATACGCTGATGACGTAGAGTTGAAAAACGGTAGACCGTCTTTCACTTTAAATATTAAAAACGATATACCTATAAAAATAAATTTAAACGTTTACGGACTGCACAACGTTTACAACGCCCTTGCGGCCGCCGCCGTGGCAATTGTGTTGAACGTTCCGAAAGAAAAAATAAAAGAGGGGCTGGAAAATTTTAAGGGGATTTATCGAAGGTTTGAATTTGTCGGTAAATTTAACGGCGCAGACGTAATTTGCGATTATGCACACCACCCGACGGAAATTTCCGCGGCACTGAAAACGGTGAACGATTTGGGATATAACAACGTGTGCGTAATTTTTCAGCCGCATACTTATTCCAGAACAAAAGCTTTAAAAAAAGAATTTGCGGAATCTTTGAGCGTGGCTGAAAATTTGTTTATATATAAGACTTTTCCCGCAAGAGAAGAATACGACGCAGATGGGAGCGCAGAATCGCTTTTTAAAGAATTGAAAAACGCAAAAGGCTTTTTTCAATGCGCGGATGATGTAAAAAAACGCCTGCAACAAGGCGTAGGTACGGGCGATGCCGTTTTGGTCCTCGGGGCAGGCGATCTTTACGATGAATTTAAAGTTATGCTTTCAAAAGACGGGCAGGGGAGTTAAACCATCATATCCACAACGTAGTTGTTTACGTCTTGTTGCTTTTTCAACAATTCGTCCGCCTCGGCAAAAACTTTCGGAACAGTTGAAAAAGTTGCCTTCATCAATTCGAAATTTTTCAAATTTATCGCGTGGTTCGCTATGATGTTTATGCTTGACTCGGCGTTCCCGTAGCCGTTCGTTATGCAGTGAAAACGCAATTGTTTTTGCATTGCCTGCGTAAAGGTTACGCGGATATTGGAGTAGTTAAAGCCGACGAACGCAACGGTGGCGTTTGCCCTCGAAACCTTAATTGCTATTTCGGTATTTAATCCGCACGAAGTTACGTAAACAACCTTAGAAGCCATTCTGCCGCCGGTCAGTTCCGAAACTTCTCTCTCTGTTTTTCCGTCTGCACTCAAAGTGTAGTATATGCCGGAGCGTTTTGCAACGTCCAAAAATGCCTCGTTGTCGTCAATAATTATCGGTACAGCCTGATAATAAATTATAAGTTGTGCGATTATGTTTCCCACTACGTTGCCGCCTATAATAACTACGTGTTCGCCCTTTTGTATCTGTAATTTGTCTATAACCGAAATTGCAAGCGAGATATAGTCTATAAATAATGCCTCGTCGTCAGAAACGCTTTTTGGTAGCTGATAAACGCTTTCAAAGGGTATGACCACGAAATCTTTCATAAACCCTTCCGAGTTGATCCCCGCTATCTGAAAATTGCTGCAATCTTTGGGTTGACCGATAGTACAAGAATAGCATTTTTTGCAGTTGGATATCGGATCGAGGTAAACTCGCATATTTTTTTCCAGACCGTAAATATTTTCTTCCGCCTCTACGACTATGCCGACGGCGGATTTTCCAAGAATAAGGGGGTAAAACGTCTTATCGTTGCCGTTATATATGGTTACGTCGTCCTTAGACAGCATAGCTTTAGTCGTTTTAACTTTTACCTGTGTGGAAAAATCGGTCGTTTCCGTGCGTTGAACGAGTTGTAGGTCGTATTGGTCTATCAATTGCCAAGCTTTCATTTTTGCCTCTCTAAGCGGTATTTTACTTACTTTTTTTATTATAACTTAAAATAAATTTAAAAGCAAGTTTTTTTTACTTTTAAAAAATTAGATAAATTGCGTTTATTGCCGAAAAATCAGTTGACTTGAAGAATAAAATATAATATAATAATTGAGCAATAATAACAGAGAGGTGATATTCATGAAACCAGAAATTCATCCGGATTATAAAATCGTTACAGTTCAGTGCGCCTGCGGCGAGACATTTCAAACGGGTACCACTAAGAACGTTGACGTTATAAAGGTAGATATCTGCAGCAAGTGTCATCCGTACTTCACGGGTAAGCAGAAGCTGGTTGATACAGGCGGCCGTGTTGATAAATTCAAGAAGAGATACGGCATTTAATAGCGTTTTATTCAATAATTTATTCGCTGAACGGGCTCTAAGTTGTTTTGCTTAGAGCCATTTTAATAAAGATAAAATGAGTAAAAATAAGGATAAAAAAAGATGTACGTCAATCGGCGGGCAGGCGGTGCTCGAAGGCGTAATGATGCGCGGAAACACCGCAATGGCAACAGCCGTGCGCGATGAGGACGGAATAATCCGCCTCGAGGCAAAGCGCGTTACGCCTATAACGAAAAAAAATAAATTTTTCGGTTTTCCTATAATAAGGGGAATCGTTAGCTTTTTTTCGTCTTTGGTTGGCGGAATGAGCACGATGATGCGATCCGCCGAAGTTTACGGCGAAACCGAACCGTCAAAATTCGAAAAATGGATGTCCGAAAAATTAAAGATAAACCTAATGAGCGTCATTCTCGGATTATCCGTTATTTTGGGCGTGGCTTTGGCGATAGCTCTTTTTATAATTTTGCCGACGTTTTTAACGGGGTTGTTTTTAAGTCAGGTAGAGCATCCGGTTTGGTACACGGTCGTAGAGGGCGCATTTAAGATTTTGATATTTATATCATATATTGCCCTTACGTCGCTATTGAAGGATATAAGGCGCACTTATATGTATCACGGAGCAGAACATAAAACCATTTCTTGCTACGAGAGCGGAATGGATCTTACGGTAGAAAACGTAAGGAAATGCACGAGAGTTCACGACAGATGCGGCACTACGTTTATGTTTTTCGTTATTGCGGTAAGCATAATAGTATTTGTAGCCTTTAACGCTATTTTCCCGAATTTGTTTGCAAACGACGGATATACGGGTAAAATGTTGCGCGTATTGATTAAATTAGCATTGCTTCCGCTCGTTGCCGGGCTTTCTTACGAATTGTTGAAAGCGCTTGCAAAAACCGATTTTTGGCTCGTATACCCGCTTAAATTGCCCGGATTGATGTTGCAACATCTCACAACTCGCGAACCGGACGACAGCATGATAGAAGTAGCTATAACCTCTTTCAATAAAGTGCTTGCGATGGATGACGATCCGAACGAGCCGGAATGCAAATTCGTTACGGCTCGCAAAGTAAACGAGTTGACGGCTGAATTAAAACAGAAGTTCGCTCAAAACAATATAGACGAGGCTGATGCAGAATGGATAATTTCCATCGCTTCGGGAATAAAGAGGTCGGAGCTTTCTTCGGACAGATCCGTATCGCCTAAGATAAACGAAACAATAACCTCGTGGGCTGAACAGAGGCTCACCGGTAAGCCTTTGGCTTATATAGTTGGTGACGTAGATTTTTACGGAAATAAGATATACGTTGACGAAAACGTTTTGATTCCTCGCCCTGAAACCGAGGAACTCGTGGAGTATGCGTGCGGGTATATCGACGAAACTTCTTCCGTTCTCGACTTGTGTACGGGCAGCGGAGCCATTGCCGTTGCCGTTAAAAAGAAGACGGGTGCGAGCGTTTGCGCCACCGATCGTGGAAGTCGCAAAAAGGAACGCGGTCGAAAATGGCGTTGATATAACGTTTATGGTCGGAGATATGTTCGAAAATGTATCCGGTAAATTTAACACGATCATCTCCAATCCTCCGTATATACGCAGAGATGATATAGATGATTTAGACGTTGAAATTAAAAACTTCGAGCCGGTGTTGGCCCTTGACGGCGGAGTTGACGGATTGGATTTTTACCGTAAAATAGCTTTGCTCGCGCCCGATCATCTTTGCGAGGGCGGCATTGTTTTTATGGAATGTGGCGAGGGGCAGGCGGAAGATATAAAAAATATTTTCTCGTCATACACAAGTGTGGAAATAAAGAAAGATATCAATGGTATAGACAGAATAATTAAGGCAACCTTATGATGATCGACAAACTTGAAGAAATTTTAGCTAAATACTTAAAACTGCAAGAGCTTGTTAGCGACCCGTCCGTTATTGCAAATATGGATGAGTGGACGAAGTATACCAAAGAACTTTCTGACATGGAGGAAACGATCAACAAATATCTTGAATACAAGCAGGTTCTCAACGACCAAAATTCCGCCAAGGAGCTTTACGAATCCGAAACGGATAAGGACATGAAAGACATGCTTGAAGAAGAAATTTATTCTTGCAAAGATAAGTTGAGCAAAATAACCGAAGAACTGAAAATATTGCTTTTGCCGAAAGATCCCAACGACGATAAAAACGTAATAATCGAAATTCGCGCGGGTGCAGGCGGAGAAGAAGCGGCTTTGTTCGGTTTCGAGCTTTACAGAATGTACACCAAATACGCCGAAAAAAACAGGTGGAAGATAGAGGAGATCGACAGCAACATTACCGAAATGGGCGGCGTTAAAGAGCTTGTTTTTTCGATGACGGGCAAAGGCGTTTATTCGAAAATGAAGTTCGAAAGCGGCGTGCATCGCGTTCAACGCGTGCCTGAAACGGAATCTCAAGGCAGGGTTCATACTTCCACCGTAACGGTCGCGGTTTTGCCCGAGGTCGAGGATATTGAAATAAATATAGACGAAAAAGACTTGCGCGTCGATACTTTAAGGAGTAGCGGAGCAGGCGGGCAACATATAAATAAAACGGAATCGTGTATCCGCTTGACGCATTTGCCTACCGGTATCGTGGTTACGTGTCAGGACGAGCGTTCGCAAATAAAAAACAGAGAAAAGGCGATGAAGGTTTTAAAAAGCCGCCTTTACGATTATTATAATTCCAAGTACGAAAAAGAGTACGCCGATAACCGCAAAAGTCAAATAGGTACCGGAGACAGATCTGAACGAATTAGAACTTACAATTATCCGCAAGGGCGCGTTACCGATCACCGCATCGGCATGACGCTTTACAATCTCCCCGACTTTTTGATGGGTGATATGGACGCGATGATCGACGCTTTGGCTATCGCCGACAGAGAGGCAAAACTTTCTTCTGGCGAAGATTACTGAAATAGGGCTAAAATTGTTCGATTTTACGCGCAAATACAGGATTTGTAAAATTAATGTGCAATTTATTGCCTAATTATACTAAAAACTCTTGAAAAATTTTGAAAAATAATGTAAAATATATATATAAACTTATGGAGGACATAAACTTAACATGATCAACATCATTTATGGGCCAAAAGGTACCGGTAAAACAAAACAAATTATCGATCAGGCCAACGCAGCTGCCGAAAAGGCAAAGGGCAACGTTATTTTTATTTCAGATACTAAAATGTATTCCGTCAACATCAATTTTGACGTAAAGTGTGTTTATACCGAAGAATACGCAATCAACTCTGCCGAGGCACTGCGCGCGTTCGTTTGCGGTATGGCTGCAGCTAATTACGATATCGAATATATTTTCATCGACGGTATTGCTCGCATCACTAATTCCGATTTAAACGAACTTGAAACCGTTTTTGCAGGCATTGAAAGATTAAACGATATCAAATTCGTTATGACGATAAGCGCTGCTAAGGAACAATTGCCTGATTTTATCGCAAAATACGCATATTAATCGTAAATTAAATTTTAATCGTAACAAACTAAAGGAGGCTTAAAAGAGCCTTCTTTTTTTGTACTTAATTGTTTGTACTAATTATAACAAAATAATACTAATTAGTATTAAACTAATAATGTGAGTATGTTGTCGTAAAATAGAAAAAAGAGTTCGAATTTTTAGCAAAAAAATATGCCCGTTTTTGCGCGGGCATATTTTTAAACGATATTAATCAGTTGTTTATCCGTTGGGATATCAATACATTCCGCCCATTCCGGGATCCTGAGGCATAGCCGGTGCGGGAGCGGGGATATCGGTTACGAGGCTTTCTGTCGTGAGCATAGTAGCGGCGATAGAAGCTGCGTTTTGCAGTGCGGATCTTGTGACCTTTGTCGGGTCGATTATGCCGTGTTCAACCATATCGACGTACTCGTTGTTGTAGAAGTCGAAGCCGTAATTCGGGCGTTTAGAATGCGTTACGTTATACAGAATTACGCTACCGTCGAGCCCTGCGTTTGCGGCGATTTGACGGATAGGTTCTTCGATCGCTCTCAATACAATAGTAGCGCCGGTCTTTTCGTCGCCGGAAAGATTTTTCATAGCGTTTTTAATAGCGTTTGTCGTTTCCAAAAGCGCAACGCCGCCTCCGGGAACGATTCCTTCTTCAACGGCAGCCCTCGTAGCGGCAAGAGCGTCTTCTATACGGAGTTTCTTTTCTTTCATTTCAACTTCGGTAGCTGCACCTACGTTAATAACTGCAACGCCGCCGGCAAGTTTTGCCAATCTTTCCTGAAGTTTTTCTCTATCATAATCGGAAGTAGTGGTTTCAAGCTGTGCTTTGATGGCTGCAACTCTTGCTTTTATTTGTTCGGAATCGCCGTAGCCGTCGATAATGGTGGTATTTTCCTTATCTACGCGCACTTGGTTGGCTCTGCCGAGCATATCGGGCGTAACGTCCTTAAATTCATATCCGAGATCCGAAGAAATGACAGTGCCACCGGTGAGGATAGCGATATCTTCGAGCATATCTTTTCTTCTGTCGCCAAATCCGGGAGCTTTAACTGCAACGCAGTTGAACACACCCTTTAACTTGTTGACAACGAGTGCGGCAAGAGCGTCGCCTTCAACCTCGTCGGCTATAATCAAGAGGCGCTGTCCCTGTTGAGCGATGGGCTCGATAACGGGCAAAATTTCTTGAATGGAAGAAATCTTTTTATCCGTAATGAGGATGAGGGGATTATCGAGAATAGCTTGCATCTTATCCGTATCGGTAACCATGTAAGCGGATGCATAACCTCTGTCGAACTGCATTCCTTCAACGGTAGTAAGCTCGGTTTTCATCGTCTTGCTTTCTTCAACGGTAATAACGCCGTCTTTGCCAACTTTTTCCATAGCGTCGGAAATGAGCAAGCCTATGTTTTCATCTCCTGCCGAAATAGAGGCTACTTGAGCAATAGCCGTTTTGTCCGTAATGGGTTTTGAAATAGCTTTAAGCTCGTCTACGCAAGCGTCAACTGCCTTGTTGATACCCTTTTTAAGTATAACGGGGTTTGCACCGGCAGCAAGATTCTTTAATCCTTCCTTTATCATAGCCTGAGCCAAAACTACAGCCGTCGTCGTTCCGTCGCCGGCTACGTCGTTTGTTTTTGTAGATACCTCTTTAACGAGCTGTGCGCCCATATTTTCAAACGGATCTTCAAGTTCTATCTCTTTAGCGATGGTAACGCCGTCGTTAGTGATCAGCGGAGAACCGTATTTTTTGTCGAGTACGACGTTGCGCCCTTTGGGGCCGAGTGTAATTTTAACGGTATCGGCAAGAGCGTCTACTCCGGCCTCAAGGGCCTTTCTTGCTTCGTCGCCGTGTTTGATTTGTTTTGCCATATTTTATTTGCTCCTTATAAATTATTTTGTTGAATGCGGAAGATTATTCCACAATTGCAAGTATATCGCTTTGTTTTATAATGGTGAATTCCTTTCCGTCAACTTTAAAATCGCTGCCGGAATACTTTGCGTAAAGGACTACGTCACCTTCTTTAACTTGCATCGTTACTTCTTTTCCGTCGATAACGCCGCCGGGACCTACTGCAACGACAACTGCCGTTTCCTGCTTTTCCTGTGCGGAAGCGGGAAGAATAAAGCCGCTTTTAGTGGTTTCTTCTTTGCCGCAAGCTTCTACTACGACTTTATCGAATAATGGTTTGATCTTCATTTTAACTTATGCCTCCAAGTTGTTAATTTAGCACTCATCACCTAAGAGTGCTAACAATTATATTATAGACCTAAAAAATAATTTGTCAACGTTTTTATGCTACAAATTTGGAAATTTTTGTCACATTTTTATAATTATTATACGGCTCGCTCAAATCTATTGCAAAAAATATATAAATAAGATATAATAAAAGCGGAGGAAAAGCTATGAGTGACAAGCAAACATTAAAAACCGATCTTAATAAATGGGACAAACGTTTTATGGACCTTGCGGAAAACGTTGCCGGTTGGTCGTCCTGCTATCAGGAGAACAGGCACGTCGGCGCGGTGATCGTAAAAGATAAACGAATACTTACAACGGGTTATAACGGCGCGCCCGCCGGGGTAAAAAGTTGCGCGGAGAAGAGCGAATGTCTGCGTAAAAAATTGAATATAGCCAGCGGCACTCGCCACGAGCTTTGTTATGCCGTGCATGCCGAGCAAAATGCTATCGCACAAGCGGCTAAACTCGGCGTGAGCGTGGATGGGGCAACTCTATACTGCACTCATCAGCCGTGCGTTATATGCGCAAAAATGATAATAAATTCGGGTATCAAAGAAGTTTTTTATAAGTACGGATATCCCGACGATTTTTCACCGGAACTTTTTAAAGAAGCAGGAGTTGAGATAGTCAAAATAGAGGAGGAACAATAAAAATGGAAAATCCCATAGTTACTTTTGAAATGGAAAACGGAAAAATATTCACTGCGGAGCTGTATCCGGAGATAGCGCCTAACACTGTTAATAATTTTATATCACTTATAAATAAAGGTTTTTACGACGGACTTATATTTCACAGAGTCATAAAGGGCTTTATGATTCAAGGCGGCGATCCGCGCGGGACGGGCACGGGCGGCCCCGGTTACAGCATCAAGGGCGAATTTACGCAGAACGGCTTTAAAAACACCTTAAAACACGACAGGGGAGTGCTTTCCATGGCGAGATCTATGATGCCGAATAGTGCGGGTTCGCAATTTTTTGTGATGCACGCAGATTGTTCGTATCTTGACGGACAGTACGCCGCGTTCGGCAAGGTTACGAGCGGAATGGACGTGGTTGACGAGATTGCCGAAACGCCTACGGACAGGTCTGACAGGCCCCTAGACGAGCAAAAGATCAAAAAAGTTACGGTGGAAACTTTCGGCGTAACTTACCCCGAACCCGAAAAATATTAATTTCTCAAAACAAAAAGGAAAGATATAACAAAGAACTTTTTGAATATTTTTAAACGGTTTGCCAAATATAATATCGTGCCCATCGGCACTTTTATTAAAGGTGAACGTTTATGAGAAAAAAGTTAATTATATTTACAGCTGTGCTCGCACTTGCAATTGCCGTTTTGCCGACAGGCAAAATAGCAGTGAGTGCGGAAGCCACTGAATTGTACCTCGGCGGAATGCCTGCAGGTTTCAGAATAGACAACCGCGGCGCCATGGTTATCGGCGTGAACGACGTGATAACTTCAAACGGATTATATTCCCCGTCGCGCGAGGCAGGTATAGACTCAGGCGATATCTTGCTTGCGCTTGACGGCAGAAACGTGAACTCCGCTGCTGACATAAGTACGGCTCTTGCCGATTACGACGGAAACGGCGTTACCGCAACCATCGAAAGAAACGGCGAAATAATAATAAAAATATTGTATCCCGCAAAAGATCTTTCAGGTCAGTACAGACTCGGCATGTTCGTGAGGGACGACGTTTCGGGCATAGGTACCAT
>CAJOMS010000020.1 GCA_905235795.1 uncultured Clostridia bacterium
GTATATTCGGTAGAGGGTGAATATGCTTACCGTTTGTGCAGAAAACATCCGCCCCGATCTTCAGGAAGTCGTGAACCTCTTTGAGGGAGCCGACGAGCTCGACATATCGCACGCGGCGGAATATAAAGGGAAAATTTTTTTAAATACCGTAACGATAGACGGGGCAAAATACGAGTATAAAGACGTTGCCGATTATTCCACTCCGCTTGAAGAAAAGCGGTATTTCAAACGTTTTGCAAAGCTTTCGATGTACCGCGCGCTGTGCGATCACCTGCGCGTTTCAATGCCGTGGGGCGCACTTACGGGCATACGGCCGGTAAAGCTCGCCTATCAGCAGGGCGAGGGATTCGAGAAGTTTTTCGAGGAAACGATGCTGGTTTCCCGTGAAAAAACGGAGATCGTAAAGCAGATAGTCGAGGCGCAAAAGGGAATTTACGAGCTTGATCCCGATAACGGCGATTTTTTTGCGGGCATTCCGTTTTGCCCTACACGGTGCAGCTACTGCTCGTTCGTTTCGTCAGAAATTTCCAAGACGAAATACCTTGAAGAATACGTCGACGCACTCGTTAAAGAGATTGCCGCGAGCAAGCCTTTGATAAGGAAATTGCGTAGTATTTATATAGGCGGAGGTACGCCCGTATCGCTGCCAAAACCGCTGTTAATGCGCGTTTTAGGGGGTATTGGTAAAAATACTGATGGCGTTGAATATACCGTGGAGGCAGGTCGGCCGGACTGTATCGACGCCGAAGTCCTGCAAATTCTTAAGGATTACGGCGTTACGCGCATCTGCGTAAACCCGCAAACTTTTAACGATAAAACGCTGAATTTGCTCGGCAGGAAGCATACCGCTCAGGACGTGATAGATAAGTTTAAACTTGCCGAAGAATTCGGTTTCGATATAAATATGGACCTCATCGCAGGTCTGCCCGAGGAGAGTTTTAACGACTTTAAACACAGCGTAGACACAGCCGTTTCCCTGCGCCCGGCAAACGTAACGATACACACTTTATGTTTGAAAAAGGGGTCTAAATTGAAAGAGAGCACTTCTCGGCTCAGCGTGGGCGAGGTGGCGGAAATGATAGATTATTCGCACGACGCGCTGATGAGTTACGGGTACTCGCCTTATTACCTTTACCGCCAGAAATACATGGCGGGCAACCTTGAAAATACGGGGTACACACTTCCCGGTAAGGCGTGCGTTTACAACGTGGATATTATGGAGGAGATAGCGCAAAACGTCGCTTGCGGGGCAAACGCCGTTTCCAAACACGTTTCCTACGGGGAAAAACACATAGAGCGCTACGGCGCTCCTAAAGACGTAAAGACGTACGTTGAAAAAATAGATACTATAATTGCCGAAAAACAAAAAATGTTCGGCCGGGGTATGGCGGAATAGCGTAAGAACCTAGATAGGGCGAGAAAGCGCTTGCAAGTGCGGTAAATTTACGCGTTGCACCCAAAAAATAATAATTTGATTAAAAAACGAGCTAAAAACAGTTTACAAATAATGCAAAATATGCTAATATTTTATAGTACCTGCCGCTTGGCTGTTGCGGGAACTCTGACGCACGGTTCGGTGGTACGGCGTATCATTCGGCTCAGCCGAAATAAAACGGAGGATCATTATGGATAAAGAACTTAAACAATCTATCATCAAGGAATATGCAAGGCACGAGGGAGACACGGGTTCTTCCGAAGTTCAAATCGCTCTCCTCACCGAGAACATCAACCATTTGAACGAGCATTTGAAGGCTAACCCGAACGACAAACACTCTCGCCGCGGTCTGCTTAAAATGGTAGGTAAAAGAAAGGGCTTGCTTGACTACCTCAAGAGCACCGATCTTGAAGGTTACAGAGCGCTCATAGCCAAACTTGGTTTAAGAAAGTAATTTTTCGTCAAACCTTTACTTTAACCGCTTTTGGCTACGACTTATTCAGAGTTTACCGAGGGGCGTCAGTTTTCGCCCCTCTTTTTTTTGAACAAGGGACGTTTAGAAATTTATTGAGCGAAATAATAAATAAAACGTAAAAACAAGTTTCGCTCTTCCAAATAAATCAGAGAAAGGAGATAAGATGTTAGAAAATTACAAAGTATTCAAAACAGAAGTCGGCGGAAGGGAAGTAACCGTCGAAGTGGGCAAGTATGCACAGCAAGCTAACGGCTCGTGTATAGTTCGTTGCGGCGATACCGTGGTTATGGTAAACACGGTTATGAGCGCACAGCCGAGAGAGGGCATGGATTTCTTTCCCTTGTCGGTAGACTACGAGGAAAAGATGTATGCGGTAGGCAAGATCCCCGGCGGCTTCAAAAAGAGAGAGGGCCGCGCGAGCGATAAGGCAATACTTACCTCTCGTTTGATCGACCGCCCCATCCGTCCGCTGTTTCCCAAAGGACTGTACAACGACGTTACCGTAACCGCAACCGCGCTTTCAGTAGATACGAATATCCCGCCGGAACCGTTTGCAATGATGGGTAGCTCCATCGCGCTCAGCATTTCCGATATTCCGTTTGCAGGACCTACGGGTTCCGTTCAGGTCGGCATCGTTGACGGAAAGTACGTCATCAACCCCGACAACGAGCAGAGAGAAAAGAGCACGCTCAACTTAAATCTTTCCGGCACGAAGGACGCGATCATGATGGTCGAGGCAGGCGCTAAGGAAATTGCCGACGACGAAATGGTCGGCGCAATTCTTTTCGGTCACGAGGAGATCAAAAAACAATGCGATTTCATAGAGGGCATCGTCAAAGAGTGCGGCAAGAAGAAGATTGAAATGGAGCTTTACCACGTTCCCGAAGAACTTGACGCAAAGGTCAGGGAATTTGCTTCGGACAAGCTCGATTGGGCGCTCGATACGTTTGATAGGGAAGTTCGTCAAACGCGTCAGGACGAGGTAGAAAAAGAAGTTCTCGCTCATTTTGCCGACGAGTACGAAGGTATGGAAAGAGAGATTAAGGACTCCCTCTACTACATCACCAAAGAGAAGGTACGCGCTAAGATAACCAACCTCGGCATCCGCCCGGACGGCAGAACGTTGAAAGAGATCCGCCCGATATGGTGCGAGCACGGCATTTTGCCGAGAGTTCACGGCTCCGGCGTTTTCACCAGAGGTCAGACGCAGGTTATGACTACCTGTACCCTCGGTACTATAAGTGAAGTTCAAAAGCTCGAAGGGCTTGACGATGAACAATATAAGAGATATCTGCATCACTACAACATGCCCGGATATGCGTCCGGCGAGGCTAAACCTTTACGCAGCCCCGGCCGCAGAGAGATAGGCCACGGCGCTCTTGCCGAAAGAGCTTTGGAACCCGTCGTTCCTTCGGAGGAAGAATTCCCATACGCAATAAGAATGGTTTCCGAAGTGCTTTCTTCTAACGGTTCTACCTCGCAGGCGAGCGTGTGCGGTTCTACCTTGGCGCTTATGGACGCAGGCGTGCCCATCAAGGCGCCCGTCGCAGGTATTGCTATGGGCCTCATTAAGGACGTTGAAACGGGCAAGGTTTCGATTATGAGCGATATTCAAGGCTTGGAAGACTTCCTTGGAGATATGGACTTTAAAGTAGCGGGCACCACTAAGGGTATTACCGCGATTCAGATGGATATAAAGATCAAGGGCATCGACGAGAACATCCTTCGCACGGCTATTTCTCAGGCGAACGAGGGTAGACAGCAAATTCTCGAAAAGATGCTGGCTTGCATCCCCGAACCGAACAAAGAGCTTTCCAAATACGCTCCTAAGATTATCACGTTCAATATCAATCCCGATAAGATTCGCGACGTTATAGGTTCAGGCGGAAAGGTAATCAACAAGATAATAGAAGAAACCGGCGTTAAGATCGACATTACCGACGACGGAAAGGTATGCATAGCTACCTACGGCGAGGATATGGCCAACGCTTACAAAGCTAAAGCCATTATAACCTCTATCGCGAAGGACCTCGAAGTCGGAGATATGTTCATTTCGACCGTAGCGAGAATTTTGCCGAAGGTCGGCGCTTTCGTTGAGCTTTCACCCGGAAAGGACGGCATGATACACATTTCTAAGATGAGCGACCACAAAATCGCGTCGGTAGAAGAAGTGCTTTCGATAGGCGATACCGTAAAGGTAGAAATAATTAAGATCGGCGAAAAGGGCATAGATCTTAAACTCCTTGAGAAAATGGAAGGCTGAATTTAAAACGTAACAACGAGGCGCGTCGCATAAGTAGCGGCGCGCCGATTTTTTAAACGGGCACTTCAAACATTTTTCGTCAAACGACCGAATTTAAAGTGATATAAAGTAATTTTTCGCCATATAATAGAGAGAAAGAAGTTTTAAGGAATTATAAGGCAAGAAATGAACATATTACGGAATAGAAAATATATTACGCTCGTAACGAATTTGATTCTCGTTTTTACGGTAGGCGTGGTTGCCGCCGTGTGTTTTGCACCGCATGGCGCTGTCCCCGCAAACGGTGGAGCGCCGTACTACAACGGCAATACGGCAGGCGATAAAGTTTCGCTTATGTTTAACGTTTACGAGGGCGAGGAAATAGTCGAAGGCATTTTGGACGTGTTGAATGAATACGGCGTTAAAGCTACTTTTTTTATGGGCGGCTGTTTTGCGGACGATCACGAACAACTGCTCAAACGCATTGCCGAAGAAGGGCATGAAATAGGCAATCACGGGTATTTTCATCTCGATCACGCAAAGATATCAAAAAATAAAAACTTAGAGGAAATTGAAAATACGGGCAAGATAATAACGGCTCTTTGCGGGGTAAAACCCACGCTTTTCGCCCCGCCGTCCGGTTCGTTTTCATCGGTTACGATGCAGGCTGCCGAAAGTTTGGGCTATACCGTGGTGATGTGGACGAAGGACACCATCGACTGGCGCGACGCCGACGAAAATCTGGTGTTTGCCCGCGCCACGGAAGGGGTAAAGGCGGGCGACCTTATCCTTATGCATCCAAAGGCGCATACGCTTGCCGTACTTGGCAAAGTACTCGATTACTACTCGCGGGAAGGTTTGAAACAGTCAACCGTTTCCGCAAATATATTCGGAGATTAATTATGGTAAAACAAAAGACTTACAAAAACGGTTTAAGGCTCATAGTAAAACCTACCGACGGGGCTTTTTCGGTATCGTGCGGGGTTCTCGTAGGGGCGGGTTCTCGCTATGAAACGCCGGAAATAAACGGTATTTCTCACTTTATCGAGCACATGATGTTCAAGGGCACGGACAAGCGTTCCGCCTTTGAAATATCCGACGCAATAGACAGCATCGGCGGTCAGATAAACGCGTTTACGACCAAAGAGACTACCTGTTATTACGTTAAATCCACGGCGGAACACACCGAGGAAGCTGTCGAAGTGCTTTCGGATCTATTCTTTAATTCCACCTTTGAAGAAAGCGAGATGAATAGGGAAAAGGGCGTGGTCATAGAAGAAATAAATATGAACGAAGATACGCCCGACGACCTGTGTATGGACTTGCTTTCGGCGGCTCATTTCGGCACGACCGGCTTGGGCGCTACGATTTTGGGCCCTGCGGAGAACGTAAAGAACTTTCAGCGTGCGGACTTGCTTGCCTATATGGATAGATTCTATTGTCCCGAAAACGTAATAGTTTGCTTTATAGGCAAAATTTCTGTGCAAGAGGCAGAGGAACTAACCGAAAAGTATTTTGCGGAGAATTTTAAGCGCGGCGGTTTCATTGCGCCTAAGCTTGAAAACAACGTGCTGTTCGGCAAGAAAACCGTTAAAAAGGACATAGAACAGGCTCACATTTGCCTTGCTTATAAGGGTTGTAAGTACAGCGATGAAGATATCAATTACTTTAATCTTTTAAATACCGCACTCGGCGGCGGAATGTCAAGCGTGCTGTTCCAAAAAGTGAGGGAAGAACTCGGGCTTGCGTACAGCGTTTATTCCTACGTTTCGGCGTATCGCGATTGCGGCTCTCTGTGCGTGTATGCGGGCGTCAATCCGCAAAAGGCTGATATCGCGCTCGATTGCATACTCGGCGAGATAGAAAAATTCAAGAAGAACGGACTTTCCTCTCGGGAATTCGAAAGAGCAAAAGAGCAAATCAAGGGCAGTTTCGTTTTCAGTCAGGAATCCGGCTCGTCGCAGATGCTTTTATACGCTAAATATCTGTTATATACGGGTAATGTATTCAGTTTCGAAAAAAAGATAGAAGATATCAACGCCGTAACGTGCGATAAACTCAACGCGTTTATAAGCGCGATGGATCTTGAAAACAGGTCCGAAGCGCGCGTTTCGAAATTCGAGTTGTAAAAAAATTAAAAGTTAAAAGTCCTAAAAATTAAAAAGTTAAAAGCCCGCGAAAAACTCGCGGGCTTTATCCTTAAAAAAACTGTGCATTCTCTGTCGACAGGCCGCACCGATGCGGTAACACGGTAGGTGGCTACCTCAAAGCTACCTTATGGCACACATTCCTATCCGCTTAGTGCTGCTATATCCCTATCCTGACACGGTTCACGGCGGTCTGTTGCATAAGACCTTGTTATCAACGCTCCTTGCTGTGTGCGGCCAACAATACGACAAGCCTAAAGAGACCTTCGGCCCCGCTGTAGCGGATTGCGGGTTCAGGGCACCGCTAGCTCCCCACCTAGCACAGTAATTATATTCTATAATTATTTTTCCGTTTTGGCAAGCGTTTTTCGCTTTACTATTTCAAAAATTTTTGATAAAATATAAAAGTAAAAAAATTTCGCGCTGATTTTGCCGAAATTTACATATAAAGGCAATAATTGAGGACACGCCGTTTGCCATTTTTCGCTTTCAGAGAGCCGCCGTTCGGTGCAAGGCGGTAGCGTTGGGTTTTCGGTATCCCCTCATAGCCGGCAAGGTGAAGGTCTTTTCTGCGTAACTTTGCCCGCGCACCTGCGTTAAAAGGTAAGAGGGCGCCCGCTTAGGGCGAATTAGAGTGGCACCGCGGCATAAACCGTCTCTTGTACAGAGGCGGCTTTTATTTAAATAAAAACTTTTATAAAGGTGAAGATATGTATAAAAAAGTTGATACTTCCCTTAATTTTTTAGATAGGGAAAAAGAAGTCCTGGACTTTTGGAAAGAAAATGATATCTACAAGAAAAGCGAACGCAAGAACGAGGGCGGCGAACCGTTCTGCTTTTACGACGGGCCGCCAACCGCAAACGGCAAGCCGCATATAGGCCACGTGCTTACCCGTACGATGAAGGATATTATTCCCCGCTATCAGACGATGAAGGGAAAATACGTCCTTCGCAAGGCAGGGTGGGATACGCACGGTCTGCCCGTAGAGCTCGAAGTTGAAAAATCTTTGGGCATGGACGGCAAGCAGGACATAGAAAAGTACGGCATCGAACCGTTCATCGCAAAGTGTAAGGAGAGCGTTTGGAAGTATAAGACCGAGTGGGAGAAAATGAGCGACCGCATCGGCTATTGGGTAGATATGGACAACCCTTACGTTACCTACGACGATAATTATATAGAATCGGAATGGTGGGCGTTGAAGGAGATATGGAAGAAGGGGCTTTTGTACAAGGGCCACAAAATAGTGCCTTACTGCCCCCGCTGCGGAACGGCTTTGTCCTCGCACGAAGTCGCTCAAGGGTATAAAGACGTAAAGGAAAAATCCGTTTACGTTAAATTTAAGGTCAAGGGGGAGGATAAATATATTCTCGCCTGGACGACCACCCCGTGGACGCTCCCTTCCAACGTGGCGCTCTGTATGAACGCCGCCGAGGATTACGTGGAAATCGAATCCGACGGGACGCATTATATTTTGGCAGAGGCGCTGGTTTCGGGGCTGTTTGAAGAATACACCCTGATTTCCCGCAAAAAGGGCAGCGATTACGAGGGCATGGAGTACGAGCCTCTGTTCCCGTACGCCGCAGGCACTTTTAAAGAAAAGGCTTACTACGTGGTAAACGACGGTTACGTTACGCTTACCGACGGCACGGGCGTAGTTCACATCGCACCGGCGTTCGGCGAGGACGACGCAAAGGTCGGCCGCAAATACGGTTTGCCCTTCGTTCAGCTCGTTGATGACCGCGGTAAGTTTAAGCCCGGCACCGACGATTTGGTGGGTGTTTTTGCAAAAGACGCCGATAAGATAATAATAAAAAAACTCGCCGATTCCGGTATGCTGTTCAAGGAACTCTTGTTCGAACACAGCTATCCGTTCTGTTGGCGTTGCGATACGCCGCTGCTCTATTACGCGCGCAGCAGTTGGTTTATTAAAGTTACCGACGTGAAGGACAGGCTAATTGCAGCTAACAATTCCGTGCATTGGATGCCCGAAACAATCGGCACCGGACGCATGGGGAACTTCCTTGAAAACGTCATTGACTGGGGCCTTTCGCGCGAGAGGTATTGGGGCACCCCGTTGCCCGTTTGGACGTGTAGCGAATGCGGCAAAGTGCACGTTATAGGCAGCAAGGCAGAATTGAAGGAACTTTGCGGTTTAGAGGACGATATAGAGCTTCACCGCCCGTATATAGACGCGCCCACGTTTAAATGCGAGTGCGGCGGAACTATGCACAGAGTTACCGACGTTATCGATTGCTGGTTCGACTCGGGATCGATGCCGTTTGCGCAATACCACTATCCGTTTGAAAACGAGGAGCTGTTCAAAGAGCGTTTCCCCGCGGACTTTATAAGCGAGGCGGTCGATCAAACGCGCGGCTGGTTCTACACTCTGCTCGTTATTTCGACTATATTGTTCGATCAAGCTCCGTTTAAAAACTGCATAGTTCTCGGACACGTCAACGATAAAAACGGAATAAAAATGAGCAAACACAAGGGCAACGTCGTCGATCCGTGGACGGTACTCGACAAGCAGGGCGCGGACGCCGTACGCTGGTATTTCTACACTTCTTCCGCACCGTGGTTGCCGAGCAGGTTCTACGAGGAAGCCGTTTCGGAAGGGCAGCGCAAGTATATGGGCACCCTTTGGAACACGTACGCGTTCTTCGTGCTGTACGCAGAGATAGATCAGTACGATCCGTCGAAATTCGATCTTAAAAAATGCAAACTTACCCTTATGGATAAGTGGATAATTTCAAAACTTAACACGTTGATAAAGGACGTTGACGAACATCTGCAAAACTACGAAATATTCGAGGCAGGCAGGCTGTTGCAGGACTTTACGGACGAGCTTTCCAACTGGTACGTACGCCGCGGCAGAGAGAGGTATTGGGGCAGCGAGATGACCGAGGACAAAGCCGCCGCATACACCACGCTTTACACCGTTTTGGTAACTCTCGCAAAATTGACGGCACCTTTCACCCCGTTCGTTGCAGAAAGCATGTACCTTAACCTCGTGCCCGCATTCTATAAGGACGCGCCTGAGTCTGTTCACCTCTGTTCCTTCCCCAAATGCGACGAAAGCGCAATAGATCCCGCGCTCGAGGCTGGAATGGAAGAAGTATTGAAGGTGGTCGTGCTCGGCCGTGCCGCAAGAAACGCTTCCAACATAAAAAATCGTCAACCGCTTAAAAAGATAATGGTGGTATCGGAGCACGGCGCAGATCTTTCCGAAGGTCTGCTTGCAATCGCGCGCGACGAGTTGAACGTTAAAGAGTTTGAAAAACTCGATACGGCTACCGATTATATAACTTATAAACTTAAACCTCAGCTCAAAACCTTGGGACCGAAGTACGGCAAACTTTTGGGAGAAATAAAGAAGTTCCTCGAAACGTGCAATGCCGCCGAGGTGGTCGCTACGGTAAAATCCGGCGAAACTTACAAGGTGGAATTGGTAGGACAGCCGGTAGAGTTCGCTTACGACGACCTGTTGATTTCGTCCGAAAGCGCGGAGGGCTACGTTTCCGCGTCTGACGAGAGCATGACGGTCGTTCTCGACGCGCACCTCACGCCGGAACTTATCGACGAGGGAATAGAGAGAGAAATAGTTTCCCGCTTGCAAACGATGCGCAAAGAGGCTGGTTTTGAAGTTACCGACCGCGTAACCGTGGGATATAAAGCCGACGGAAATGCTGCCGGAGTGCTTGCCGAACGCGCGGAATCTATTTCTGCGGCAGTGCTTGCTTCGGCTGTAAAACCCGAACTTAGCGGCTATCAAAAAGAGTGGGATATCAACGGCGAGGCGGTTACGCTTTCCGTTCAAAAAATATAATAAGTGCCCTATTTCGCACGTTAATTAAGATTTTTTATTATGAAGATAGCAGACGGATGGACCGATTACAAGATCCTTGCCACCGGCGATGGATACAAACTTGAAAGGTGGGGTGACGTTACTTTACTTCGCCCCGATCCGCAAGTTATATGGCACGGTTCCATAGATATGGAAGGCTACCCCGGCCTACACGCAAAATATATTCGCAGCGAGACGGGCGGCGGAGAGTGGCAATACCTCCGCAAAATGCCCGCCGAGTGGAACGTGAGCTACGGGGATCTTAAATTCAAAATAAAACCCATGGGCTTTAAGCACACGGGGCTGTTTCCCGAGCAGGCGGCAAACTGGAACGTTATGTCCGCCCTTATAAAAAATGCGGGCAGGCCAATAAGCGTTTTGAATTTGTTCGCGTACACGGGCGGGGCGACGGTCGCTTGCCTTGCAGCGGGCGCATCGGTATGCCACGTTGACGCGGCAAAGGGAATGGTGGAGCGCGCGGGCGAAAACGTGCGCCTTTCCGGGCTTGGCGACAGGCCCGTGAGATTCATCGTGGACGACTGCGTTAAATTCGTAAAAAGGGAGATACGCCGCGGCAGAAAATACGACGCTATAATTATGGACCCGCCCAGCTACGGCAGGGGACCCAACGGCGAAACCTGGAAGATAGAAAACGAGCTTTTCGATTTCGTTTGCCTGTGCACGCAAGTCCTGTCGGACGATCCGTTGTTCTTTTTGATCAACAGCTACACCACCGGACTTCAACCGGCAGTTTTAAACAACATTTTAACGCTTGCTTTAAAGGGCATAAAGGGTAGAGTGGAGGCTTACGAAGTCGGCTTGCCCACAGAGGAAGGAATCGCTTTGCCTTGCGGGGCGGGAGGTATATTTATAAATGACGGTCAATGATTTAATAATCGTATATGAAGATAATCACATTATAGTGGTGGTTAAACCGCAGAATGTGCCTTGTTGCGAGGACAGCAGCGGCGATTACGATCTGCTGTCTGCTGTAAAGGATTACATAAAAGAAAAATATAACAAGCCCGGCAACGTTTACGTTGGGCTCGTTCACCGCCTTGACAGGCCGACCGGCGGAGTGATGGTTTTTGCAAAGAGCTCCAAGGCGGCGGCAAGGCTTTCCGAACAGTTGAAGGCGGGGGAATTTGAAAAGAAATATCTCGCCGTACTCGTGGGCACGCCGAAAGAGAAAAAGGCTATTTTGGTAAACTATCTTAAAAAGAATGCCGTAAACAACACCGTTTACGTGTGCGGCGCCACGGTAGAAGGAGCAAAAATCGCCGAGCTTGACTATAAGATTCTTGAAGAAAACGAAGGGCTTTCTCTGGCGGACGTTCGCCTGCATACGGGCAGGTCACACCAAATTCGCGTGCAGATGAGTTTTATAGGCACACCCGTTTACGGAGATATGCGCTACGGCGGGGATAAGGCGAAAAAGGGAAATTTAGCACTTTGGGCTTACACGCTTGCCTTCAATCACCCCATCACGCAGGAAAGGCTGGTGTTTAAGGTTCAACCGCCTAAGGATCAGAAACCATGGAGTTGTTTCGACATCGATAAGCCGTTTATGTACATAAATCCGAAAAATTCCTAAGTTAAACCCACAAGTTTAAATATTCCCAAAACTAAAAGCAGGAGTGCGCCCGTCTTTTGCGGCAAGTTTATTTTTGCGGAGATTACGGACAGCGCTATTCCGCTTTCGATGAATATCAAGTGAAAGAAAACCACCGTTGCCGCGGCCCATATACCGTAGCCGGACAGCGCGAGCGAAAACGTTGCAAGCGCCCCGTCTATACCTACGCCAAAGCTGGTCGCCAATGCTTCGGAAAAACCGATAACCCGCCTTTTTCGCATAAAAACGGGGGGTTCTTCTTTTTTAAAAAGTTCCGGCAACGCCGTGGCTATCAAAACGATTCCGCTTAAAATCGAGGCGTAACCCGTGGCGATGCCGTCTATCACGGCGGCGGCTATAACCGCGGCGACGCACATACTTGCAACTGTGAATATAGCTAAGCTCGTCGCTCGTTGAAGGTGCGTTTCATAAGTGTATCCAAGCGCGGCTCCGGCAATAAAACTGTCGATACTTACGGTCGCCGCAGTTATTATCATAAAGTAAAAATCCATAGCTACGAAATGCTCCGTTATATCGTATGCGTGGGCGTTTCCTTTTGTTTATATCGTCAGGCAGGCGGCAAACGGTAATTTTTCCGCAATTTTTCTTTTTTAATTTAAAAAAAATTTCAAAAACGCCTGTCAGTAATTGACAATTTCAAAAATTTAGTTTAAAATAAAATGGATTCTTATATTAGATATCCGCGCATACGCGCGATATTACAAGGAGTTAATATGAACAGCAAAAGATTTACCACCTTAATAGCAACACTTTTCGTGATGTTATTTGCATGCGTAGCGGCGTTTGGCTTTACCTTGGCGTTTGCCGATGACGACAATACCCCCCCTACGACCGATGAAAACGTTTCCAATCCTTTGGACGGATACTTTGAAGTTGACGGAGCAGAGGTAGCTATTTCCGATCAGAAACTTGTTTTCACCGTCACCGGAACAAAAAAGGCTACTATTGAATCCGTTAACGATAATTTCTATTTACCCAAAACCGTTATCGAAGACGAATACGAAACGGAAGCGGTCAACGGCTACTCGTTGAAAGTAACTAAAAATACCGAAGCTAATGACCACGGCAAGTTGGAAATTACACTTCAATGGGTTTACGAGGGCGAAGGCACCGCTCCCGAAGATTACACTCCGACCGGTACTTATACGATAACTTCCATCAAAACCAATGAAAAAGCTCTGTACTCGATAGAAGACGGCGAGATAACTCCCAACGAGGACGCATATTACGTAGATATGCCATTTACGGATTTCAAGAGCCTCGTTTGGGGTTATAATTACGAGGACGTAAGCTTTGCTGTATATCACGGTTTCCTCAAAACCTCAAACTACAAGAGAGAGATCGTTATAGCAAACGGCGCTACCGAAGAAGAATGTTTTGGTTATTTCAAACAGTATATAGACGAAAAGGATGACAGCAACGTCACGGCAAAGGCCGCAGGCAGCAGCGTGAAATTCTTGCAGTACGACGCCTTGAACGACGAAATTATTGCGGATCCCGATTATACTCCCACTTCGGTTACGGGTATTTATTGCTGGTTCTATACCGCAAAGACGGTAACCACCGGCAACGAGAGCACCGATGTTAAAGAAACGGCAGGTTACGACTTTGAATACCGTCAGATTTTAAAACAGGTACCTTCCGAGGCTCCCAAGTACGAAAATCTCGACGAGTTCTTTGCCTCCGAATTCGACGCTTATCAGAGCAAGATCGAAAGCGAAACGAAGGATAAGGGCACCTACAAATATATAGGTTCAAGCACATATTTCTACGTTCCTACGGAAGTTGCGCAATATCTTTCAAGCAAGTATTTTTCAAATAGCGATCTTACCACTTTGGTATATTACAAAATACCCGGAAGCGACAGCTTCAGCTCTATCTCCGCATCCTCAACAAAGAGGTTCTCTCTTAGCAAGTTGGGCGAGTATGAATTCTACATTCTCGCTACCGACCCGATGGGCAACGAGATGGTGATTGACGAAGAATGGGAACTCGGCTTAAATACGGTCGGCGACGTAGAAGTTTACGGCTACTATAACGCAGAGAAAGAACTTATGGTTCCTATATTCAAATTTGAATTGGGCAACGCAGGCCCGCAGACCACTGCTAACGACGATTATCAGGACGAAGGCTATATCGGCACCGCTTATACTAAGGTAAATTCGTTCTCAACTAAGGGCAACGACGTTAAGGCCGTTTACAGCTTGCTTTACAACCCCTCTACCAACCTTGAAAGGTATGAAGACAGCGACAACTGGTACGAGATAGGCAACGAGGAAGATTTCGAGAAGTACAAGACGACTTTAAACTTTACCAACAAAGAAACCGAAACTTTCGAAACGCTGGCATGGGATGAAAGCGACTTGTCTTTCACTCCGATCAAGGCAGGTTCCTACGTTGTAAAATGCGTAGTTTCCGACGGCGAAGCAAAGACCGCAACCGCTTACACGAGAGTTATTTCCGTAAATAACAAAGTAAACAGGGTAGAAGTTGATACCGTTTCCGTTTGGTTTGAAAACAACTGGCGTTCGGTTCTGTTCCTCGGCATTGCCGTTCTTTCTTTGATAGGCATAATCGTTCTCCTCTTCGTTAAACCTAAGGAAGTTACCGAAAACGAAGAAGAAAACAAGTAAAACTTTTGTTGTAATTTGAAAGTATAAAAAATCGGCTCGTGGCTTTAAAAAACCACGAGCTGTTTTTTTGCAAATATAAATTGTATTAGACGCGTGTTGCGATAAATAACAGAAAAACCGCTATTTCGTTATATACTCCCAAACGTCGTCGAAAGAGTGCGCCAAAAATACCGCGCCGGCGTTTTTCAGTTCTTCCTCGCTGCCGTAGCCGAAAGTTACGCCTATGCACGGAATATTGAAAGCCTTACTGCCTATAACGTCGTGCATGCGGTCGCCCACCATTACGGAGCGAGAGGGATCCGCCCCCGAAACTTCAAGCGCTCTTGCGATAACTTCCGCTTTAGTCAACAGTTTATCGTATGGATCAACGCCGCAAACACAGGAGAAATATTCGGATATGCCAAAATTTTCCAACACGATTTTTGCTGCCGCTTCCGGTTTCCCCGTCGCCAAAATAAGGGTGTATCCGTCGTTTTTAAGGCGAATTAAAAGCTCCTTTGCGCCGGGCAGGATAACGTTTTCCCTTATGCCCTTGTCGTTGAAGTATTCGCGGTAGTAAAGCACGCATTTTTGCGCGTTTTCGGGGGTTAAACCGTAATATTCCATAAACGAATTTACGAGCGGCGGCCCCACGAATTTATAAAGTTCTTCCCTCGGAGGAGGGGTAATTCCGTATTTTTTAAGTGCGTACGTAACGGAATTTGTTATGCCTATTCCGTTGTCGGTCAGCGTTCCGTCGAGATCGAAAATAACGTAATCAAATTTTTTCATATATTCATTATATAATATAATAAAAAAAATTGCAACCGCCTGTATTTATATCGTCGGACCAGGTAGAGTTTTTAATAAACTGCCAATTTTTCAAAAGTGTTTTGGGGTCCCCGTAATTAAAATTGGTTCGGGACGGCAGAGGACGAGAGTACGTATCTTCACGCAATAAAAATATCCGACCCCGCAAAGCGAAATCGGATATTTTGGTCGAGGTGACGAGACTCGAACTCACGACCTCTTGGTCGCGTCGCAACACGGCATAAAATGCGGAAGGCTGCAAGTTTTCGCCTTCCTGCGATATAGCCGGTTGCTCCTTTCCCCAAAACTCTTTTTTCAAAAGTGTTTTGGGGTCCCCGTAATTAAAATTGGTTCGGGACGGCAGAGGTCTTTCGAGCCAAACAAAAAATATCCGATACCGCAAAAGCGGAATCGGATATTTTGGTCGAGGTGACGAGACTCGAACTCACGACCTCTTGGTC
>CAJOMS010000021.1 GCA_905235795.1 uncultured Clostridia bacterium
GTTGCACGATATAGGTAAAGCGGTCGACTTCGAGGTAGAAGGTACGCATATTCAGATCGGTACCGACCTAGCTAAGAAGTATAAGGAAAGCAATAAGGTAGTCAATTGTATACAAGCTCACCACGGCGACGTTGAGCCCACGACTATCGAGGCAGTCTTAGTTCAGGCTGCAGACGCTATTTCGGGCGCAAGACCGGGCGCGAGAAGGGAAACCACTACCAACTATATCAAGCGTTTGGAACAACTCGAAAGTATCGGTGCAGGGTTTGACGGCGTCGATAAATGTTACGCAATTCAGGCAGGGCGCGAGATTCGCGTAATCGTTAAGCCCGAAAAGCTGGACGACGTTCAGTCGACGTATCTTGCAAAAGATATAGCAAAGAAGATAGAAGAACAGCTTGAATATCCCGGACAGATAAAGGTAAACGTCATAAGGGAATTCAGATCCGTAGAATATGCAAAATAAATAAAAATTTTGTCACCTCCGCAAAAAGAGATGACATTTTTTTTTCTTTGTGTTAAAATACTTAATATTTGTTATTGTCGGGAAGGGAATTATGAAATCTAAGATTTTAAAATACATAAAAGAATATTCTTTGCTCACGTTGTCGGCGTTTTTGTTTGCCGTATCGGTATACACGTTCGTATTTCCCAACGGGTTTACAAACGGCGGAGTTTCGGGTACCGTGGCAATGATAAATTACCTTATTGATACCGAAAAATACGCCGGCTATATCAACCTTGCAATAAACATACCTTTAATAATTTTAGCGTTTATAGGGCTAAGCAGAGAGTTCGCCATAAAAACTACCGTAAATACCGTTTTGGTATCCGCTTTTTTGGCGATATTTCCGTATATAGGGAAAAACGGCTTTTTCCAATATTCGGTAATCGAACCTATTTTAAACGAGAGCGGTGAAGTTATCGCCATGTATGCAGACGGAGGCAGAAGCATTCTCGCATCGCTGTACGGCGGCGTGGTCTGCGGTATTTCTTTGGCGCTTATACTCAGTATAAACGGCAGTTCCGGCGGAGTGGATATAATCAGTAAGTTTATTCAAAAAAGAAATCCCGCGGTAAGCGTTCAATGGGGTATTTTTATTATAAACTGTGCAATAATCGGTATATCCGCATTCGTTTATTCGTATAATGTACAGACCAAGACCTTTAATTTCGGCATAGAATCTCTGCAGCCTATAATGCTTGCAATAATCTTTCAATACGTTAGCGCTAAAGTGTGCGACGTTATCATGCACGGCGTAAAAACCGCGCTGAAATTTGAAGTTGTAACCGACCATGCGGAAGAAATTTCCCAAGACATAATTTCAACGCTCAAACACGGCGTAACTGTGGTTCCTGCAACGGGTATGTTTGAAAAGAAGGAGAAGCAACTTCTCATTTGCATAGTAAAGAAGAACCAAATTCAAGAATTTAAAGACGTGTTGAAAAAATACCCGAATACGTTTGCCTACGTTGCTCAGGTAAGCGAAATAATAGGCGAATTCAATACGAGGAAAAAATAAAAATATGGAAGATAAAAAAGTAAACGATAAAAAAAGCAGCTGGTGTCTGTGCGTTATTATTGCAATAGTTATATCGGCGGCGTTGCTCGTAATTGCGGGGCTGTTCGATATGGATATAAGTAAAGCCGTGGCAGATCTCAAACCGGGCGAATATTACTCGAAAAACGGCTTTGCTCGCGCCGTTGAAATTTTCGGCGAAATGCCGATATATCTGTTCGTGGCATACGCCTTGGCGGTAATTTTCTGGAACGCCTTTTATTTCGGTAAACCGTCCGTAAAATATTCGGTCTGTATCGTATGCCTCGTTTTGATCGCGGGCGTGTGTTATTTCGTTCCGTATCGCATCCACTCGTATTATACTGAGCTCAGCGAGGAATTGATAAAAGATAAAAACGCCGTTTCGTTTTTTAAAATATCCGTAGGGATTTGTTTGGGTGCGATTTTCTTGATAGGCGTTATGCTTACGGGCAAGCAAAATATTCGCAAACAGCTTTCGTTCGCGGTAATCGTTTTGTTTGTAGCCGCAGCTTCTCAACTTGTTGCGCAAGGCATAAAATTGATAGATCAGCGCGTAAGGTATCGCGCAATATGCGCTATGGGCGATGGCGGAGAAACGTATTTTACGCCTTGGTACAAGCTGAACGGAAAACCGGAAAGTTTCAAGGTTTTAATCGATTCCTTTGGCAAAGATTCCGTAAAGTCCTTCCCCTCAGGGCACACTACCGCCGCGGGCATTGCGTTTACGCTGATGGCGTTGCCGTATACGTTTAAGACGTACAACGACAAGGGCGGCAAAATTGTATTTTTCGCAATATCATTCGCTTGCGTCGTTTTGGTCGCTTACGCAAGAGTTTTGATGGGCGCGCATTATTTTTCAGACGTGGTGTTTGGCGCGATAATTTCGTATTTCTTATCGGTATTAGCGCTGTGGCTTGTGTATAAAAAGAAGGCCTTAAAGCCTTTAAACGTATATTGCGGTTTGTAAACAGTTTTTTAAAATAAAAGGTCGCTTCGGCGGCCTTTTTTAATAAAATAATTGCAAAAATCGGGCTTTAATGTTATAATAAAATCGAATTATATTTAAAATCGGTAAAAATATGAACGAAAGGACCATCGTTGCGATAGGCGGCGGCGAAATTAAAAATAAAACTACTTTAAAAATAGACGAATATATAGCGTCGCTTGCAAAACGCAGAGCTTGCGGCAAAAGGGCTAACGCATTGTTCATCGGCACGGCAAGCCACGACCATATGCCGTATTTTAATTCTTTCAGAAAGACTTATACTTCGGTTTTCGATATCAAGGCAGACGTAGCCCTGACCGTTTTTAAACAAACGGAATATTCTCATTTAAAAGAAAAATTCGACGTTGCAGATATGATCTACGTGGGCGGCGGAGACACTAAGTTTATGATAGACAGCTGGAAGGAGACCGGCGTTTACGAATTAGTAACCGACGCGTATAGACGAGGCGTTATCATAAGCGGACTTTCTGCCGGGGCGATTTGTTGGTTTGAAGAAATGTACACGGATTCCGAAATAGTTTCGGGAGAGGGAAACGATTATAAAATCATGCCCGCACTCGGCTGGCTAAAAGGGGTGGGGTGCCCGCATTACAACGAGAGAGTCGAAGATTTTTCCCGTACGATGAAAAACGTTAAAAAACCCGCTATCGGCATAGAAAACGACTGCGCTGTCGTTTTTGAAAATGAGGAATTGTCCGCCGTTATATCTTCCGGCGGTAAGGCGTTCAAATTTATACCGAGTGAAGAAGGTTTTGTAAAACAGGAGATATATTTTGAGTAAAAACACTACGTTTAAAAACCTTGCGCCTTGCGTTAAAGGCTATATAATGCCTTCCGTTTTAACGCCGATATTAATAATTTTTGAGGTGCTGTTGGAAGTTTTTATTCCTCTGCTTATGGCCGCCATAGTCGACGGCGGACTGTACGGGGAAGAAGATTTTATGTTAAAACAGTTTTTTTCGGCGGAATTGATAGCAAACAAACCCCGTTTTATTCTTACCGTGGGGATGATTATGGTTTGCGCGGCGTTGTTTTCGCTAATGTTCGGCGTTATCGCCGGCAGAACGGCGGCTATTGCCTCAATGGGGTTTGGCAGTAATTTAAGAAAAAAACTGTTTTATAAAGTACAGGATTTCTCGTTTGCAAACGTAGATAAATACTCTACGCCGTCGCTCGTAACGAGGCTTACTACGGACGTTTCAAACGTGCAGAATACGTATCAGATGCTTATTCGCGGTTTCGTGCGCTCGCCCATAATGATGATATTTGCCGCAGTAATGGCGCTTAAAATAAACGTGCAACTTTCGCTTATTTTCATATTCGCGATACCAGTGCTCGGTTTTGCTCTGTTCGTTATGATCAGCTTAGGTCGCAAGCGCTTTTCCGTAATGCTTACTAAATACGACAAGCTCAATGCGTCCGTGCAGGAAGATCTGGTTGCCGTCAGAGAGGTAAAGACCTACGTGCGCGAAGATTACGAAAAAGAGAAATTCGACGCCGCGGCAGAGGACCTTAAAAAGGCACAGTTCCGAGCCGAAAAAGTTTTCGTTTGGTCTAACCCGATACAGCTTCTCGTTATGTGGACTTGCACGATCATTCTCTTGTTTATGGGCGGAAACCGCGTAATATTTCAAGAAAACCTCGGCACGGGCGAACTCGTAAGCCTTTTGACGTACTCCACGCAGATAGTCAATTCTCTTGCCATGATGTCCTTTATTTTTGCGGCGTGGTCGAGAAGCCGCGCGTCGTTCGGCAGAATCAACGAAGTGCTTTGCGAAACTCCCGATATCGTTGGCGGCGAAAGCGACGCAAAGGTCGAAAACGGCAGTATAGAGTTTAAAAACGTGTCCTTTGCGTATAGAAACGCCGAGCGCACGCTTAATGATATTAATTTAAAAATAAATTCGGGCGAAACCGTGGGGATCGTTGCCGGCACGGGCGAGGGTAAGAGTACGCTCGTTCAGTTGATACCCAGATTTTACGATTGCACCGAGGGCGAAGTTCTCGTGGGTGGCAGAAACGTTAAAGATTATTCCCTTTACGAATTGAGGGAAAGTGTTTCTATGGTAATGCAAAAGAATGTTTTGTTTTCCGGCTCCATTTATGAAAATCTAAAATGGGGCGATCCCGACGCCACCAACGAAGAAATAGAACGCGCGTGTAAACTGAGCTGCGCCCACGATTTTATCATGAGTTTTCCTAAGGGTTACGAGACCGATCTCGGTCAGGGCGGCGTAAACGTTTCGGGCGGGCAAAAGCAAAGGCTGTGTATTGCCCGCGCACTTTTAAAGAACCCTAAGATTCTTATTCTTGACGATTCGACCAGCGCCGTAGATACCGCTACCGACGCAAAAATACGCAAAGCGCTGCGTGAATATTTGCCCGGTACTACGAAAATAATTATATCACAGAGAATTTCATCCGTATACGATTGCGACAAGATAGTAGTAATGGATAAGGGCGAAATTTCCGCCGTTGGAAACCATCAGGAGCTGATGAGATCGAGCGAGATATACAGAGAAGTTTGCGAATCGCAGGCGAAGGAGGGATGATATGAGAGGACCTCAAGGTGCTATCGCCGCGAAGATGGGCGACCAAAAATCAAAAAATCCTTTAAAGACATTTATCCGCCTGTTATCTTACTATAAAGAATGCAGATGGCAATTGATAATCGCTTTAATATTTATCCTCATTTATTCCGCGGGTGTGTTGGCGGCGTCTTTTTTGCTTAAACCACTCGTTGAAGTTTTGAAGCAAACGGGAATAACTCCCGATGAAAAGTACGCAAAATATATTGCTCTGCTCATTGCAATGGCGGCTATATACGCGCTGTCTTTTGTGGCAAACTACACTTTAAACAGGCTGATGTTGGGGTGTTCGGTCAAAATTCTTTGCAAATTGAGGATCGAGATGTTCAATCACATGCAAAGCTTACCGCTATCGTATTTCGATAAGCACCCGCACGGCGAATTGATGAGCTATTATACTAACGATATAGACGCTATCCGCGAAATGTTACATCGAAGTATCACTCAGCTTATTATATCGGTCGTGTCGTTCGTGGGCATAATTATTTTTATGCTCGTATTGAGCCCCTCGCTGTTTTTGATAGTGCTCGTTATGGGCGTGGCGGTGTATTTTATAGCTAAAATCATAGGCATACGCAGCAGTAAGAATTACGCCCTTCAACAGAAGGCTCTTTCCAAGGTCAACGGCTATATAGAGGAAATGATGGCGGGGCAGAATATAGTTAAAGCGTTCAATCACGAGGAGCAGGTCAGGGAAAAATTCGACGAGATGAACGAAGATCTGCAAACGGCGGCTACCCGCGCGAATATATACACCAACGTGATGGGCCCCATAATGAACAACCTTTCGCATATATTTTACGCCATAACCACCACGGTCGGCGTCATTGCCGCCATGAACGGCGCTGTGCTTATTGCGTTTTTGCAGTATATAAGGCAGTTTGCCGAGAGAATATCTCAAATTTCCGAACAGTACAATTTCATCCTTATGGCGCTTGCCGGCGCGGAGAGGGTGTTCGAACTTATCGATGAAGCTCCGGAAGTCGATGACGGTACCGTTACTTTGGTAAGGGCGAAATATGCGGCAGACGGCTCTATCCTCGAAACCGAAGAAAATACCGAAAAATGGGCGTGGAAAAACGTTACGCCGCTCGGCGTTGAATATATCCCGCTCAAGGGCGACGTGAGATTCTTTAACGTCAATTTCTCCTACGTGCCCGACAAACAGGTGCTGAACGATATTAGCTTATACGCTAAAGAGGGGCAAAAGATCGCTTTCGTCGGTTCTACCGGCGCAGGAAAAACTACCATAACGAACCTTATAAACAGGTTTTACGACGTAGAGGAAGGCGTAATTACCTACGACGGCATAGATATCAAAAAAATCAAGAAATCCGATCTGCGCAGGTCGCTGGGTATGGTCTTGCAGGAAACGCACCTTTTCAGCGGCACGGTAATGGACAACATACGTTACGGCAGATTGGACGCGACCGATGAAGAGTGTGTTGCGGCGGCAAAAATCGCAAACGCCGATTATTTTATTTCTCACTTGCCCGAAGGGTATAATACGCAATTGATAGCGGACGGCTCGAACCTTTCTCAAGGACAAAGGCAGTTGATATCGATAGCGAGGGCGGCGGTATCCGATCCGCCGGTGCTCATTCTCGACGAGGCGACCAGCTCGATAGATACCCGTACCGAAAAACTTATAGAAAAGGGTATGGACGGACTTATGGAAGGCAGAACGGTGTTCGTTATCGCCCACAGACTTTCCACCGTAAGAAATTCAAACGCCATAATGGTGCTTGAAGGTGGCAGGATAATCGAACGCGGCGATCACGAGGATCTCTTAAGGCAAAAAGGTAAATATTACAGCTTATATACCGGTATGACGGAGTTAACTTAAAATAAGGAGTTAGTATGAAAAAGATTCTTATTGTAGACGACGAGGCAATGATAAGGGAAGTTTTGCGCGAATACGCCGAATTTGACGGCTACGAGGCTTTCGAGGCGGAAAACGGCATGGAAGCCGTTCAGATGTGCAAAGATAACGATTACGACATTATGATAATGGATATAATGATGCCTAAGCTCGACGGGTATTCTGCGGTAAAGGAGATAAAAAAATATAAAGATATACCCGTAATAATGCTATCTGCACGCGGGGAAGAATACGACAAACTCTTCGGCTTTGAAATAGGCGTAGACGATTACGTCGTAAAGCCGTTTTCTCCCAAAGAGGTAATGGCGAGAGTTAACGCCGTGCTCAAACGCAACGGCAAAAAGGACGACCAAGAAGGCGTTTACAAATTTGAAGGGTTAGAGGTAGATATCAAGGGCAGGAACGTTACCGTTGACGGGCAGAAGGCGGAGCTTACTCCAAAGGAATACGAACTTCTGTTTTATTTCGTCAAAAATAAGGGCGTGGCGCTTTCGCGCGAAAAGTTGCTTGCCGACGTTTGGGGGTTCGACTTCTTCGGGGACGACAGAACTGTGGACACTCACGTAAAAATGTTGCGCAATAATTTAAAGCAATACCGCAAATTCGTAGTTACTCTGCGCGGTATGGGGTATAAATTCGAAGTATGAAGTTAAATCCACACAGATTGAAATACAGCATCTGGCTATATTTTATCTTGTTCGCTCTCGGCATCATGGTTATAGTATGGTTTATACAGGTGGTGTTTACAGAACAGTATTTTTTAAACGAAGTAAAATATTCCTTAAAAACCAAGGGCGAAAATCTTGAAATGCTGTACAACAATCTTCCGGAAAGGCAAAACGATTTCGTTGACGCTGCAACGGCAGCAAAGGAAATCGATAACGTTTTCGTCGTTATAAGCACTAAAAATTATAACGGCGATGGCACTATACCCGACTCGTGCTATCCAAACGATTCTTACGTAATGCCTAAATATTACGACGAGTTCGGCGACGTTATCCGGCAGGTAAAGGTTTACGCTTTAAGCGAAAAGGACTACGTTTATTCCAACGTAATAACCAGCAACGAAAATAATACCGGCCGTCTGTACGTTTATGCAAAAATTATTTCCGATAACGTTGAAACGGATGATAATCCGCTGTATCTTATACTCATATCTTCGCTCGACAGCGTTACCACCATGCTTTCGCTTATTCAAAAGCAGCTTGGCATCACGAGCGTTGTTGTTATTGTGGTGGCGTTTTTCATTTCGCTTATAATTGCCGCTACCGTTGCAAACCCCATAGTAAATTTGACAAAAACCGCCGATAAACTTGCAGGCGGGGATTTTTCGGTTGAGTTTAACGCAAACGGTTACGCCGAAATAAGCGAACTTTCCGATACCCTTAACTACATGAAGGAAGAGCTTAAAAAAACGGGCACTTTGCAGCGAGAGCTGATGGCCAACGTTACGCACGACCTTAAAACTCCGCTTACTATGGTAAAAGCGTATGCGGAAATGATAAAAGATATTTCCGGCGATAATAAAGAGAAAAGAGATAAACACGCGCAGGTCATTATCGACGAAGCGGACAGGTTGACCATGCTCGTAAACGACATTCTAAATCTTTCAAAGGTTCAATCCGGCGCCGACACTCTGGTCGTGCAGACGGTCAATTTATCCGCGCTTACGGCAAGAGTTGTGGATCATTACAGCTTTGCGGAAAGCGGCGGATATATCGTCAAGTCCGAAATAGAGCCCGACGTATATATAGAATGTGACGAAAAGAAGATAGAGCAAGTCGTTTACAATTTGATAGGTAACGCCATAAATTATACGGGCGAAGATAAGACCGTTTGCGTTTATCTTTCGGTAAAGGATAAAAAGGCTTTGCTTGAAATCGTCGATTCTGGCAAAGGTATAGACGAAGATAAAATAGACACGATTTGGGAAAAATACTACCGCGCGTCCGATACGCATAAGCGCCCTGTTAAAGGTACCGGTTTAGGACTTTCAATAGTAAAGGCTATACTTGAATCGCACAATTTAAAATACGGCGTTATAAGCAAAAAGAACGTAGGCAGTAACTTCTTCGTTGAATTTAACGTGGTAGAGGGGAGCGACGATGAATGATTCTTTGAGAGTGAAAGACGTTGTCAACTCCGATGACGGCGATAATTCCGCAACCGTAAAAATAAAGGAAAATTCCGGCGAGTTGCCCAAGCGCGCTAAGAGCAAGGCAAAGCTTAATATCCGTGAAATGTGGGCAAACGCCTTTTTGCGAAAAAAGAGCGGGTTCGAGGAAGTAAAGCCGGTCACGGTAAAACAAAAGGCCCCGGCGCCGTTCGTTTACTTAAAGCTATTCGTAATGTTGGCGTTTTTGTTCATCGTGCTGTTGAGCGTGTTTTACCTGTTTAAAGCTTACGAGATGTTTCCGTTTATAGCGGCTATTATGGTTCTCGTAGTTCCCGTAACGCTGACCGTGTTTTTTTACGAAATGGATACGAGCAAAAGGCTGTCGTCGTATAACGTTTTTTTACTGTTTTTTATTTCCGCGATATTTGCGCTTGCCATAAAATTCGTCTCTTATAGTTTTATTTATGAGATGAACGGCAAGGCGATAAGTTATTTCGGTTCTTTGGCTATAGGCGTTATGGAAGCCGTCGTAATCCTGACGTTATGCATAGGTTGCATAGGCAGGATGAAGATAAAGGACGTAATAACCGGTATTTTTGCGGGCGTTATTATAGGCGTGGGATTTGCCGTGGTGAATAGCGCTATAGAGTGCTTTAAAGATATTTTTATCGAAACGCAGTATGCACCTACCGTAGAGGCTCTTATATATAACGAAACGCTGTTAACCGTCGTAAACGGACTTTTCCCGACGTTTATTTTTGAATTCGTTTTGCACGCTCTCACCTATATTTTATGCGGTGCCATAGCGGGCGGTATGTTCGTCATTATAAAAAACAGGGGAACGAAAGAGCGTTCGGTATTTATTTCCTTCGCGATAATCGTAGCCGTTGTTTTGGTTATGTGCACGCTTTGGATAATACCGTTTGCGTTCGTGCCCGATTTGTTTATTTATATACTTCGCGCGCTTATGATGGTCACGCTTTTTATGATAATCATTAAACTTATAAGAGTCGGTCTTGCCGAAAACGATTACGAATAACAAAAAACCTGCCCGTAGTTAAAACAGGCAGATTTTTACATACAAGAAAAAAGCCACCGCATAAGGTGGCTTTTTATGCATCTGAAATAATTATTCCGCTTTACCCATAGCTGCAACTTTTTTAGCGAGTGCAGACTTCTTGTTTGCCGCATTGTTTTTATGAATCACGCCTTTGGAGCAAGCGGAGTCTATAACGGACATAGTAGCAGGAAGAAGTTCGTTGGCTTCTTTTACGTTGCCGGCTTCGATAGCGGCGTTGAGCTTTTTGATAGCGGTTTTAACTTCCGCTTTGATGCTCTTGTTTATGGAATTTTTCTTTTCGGTTACAAGTACGCGTTTTTTTGCTGATTTAATGTTAGGCACTTTATTTTCTCCTTAAATAGGTTAATCATTCGATTGCCCTAATATTTTAACATAAAAATTATAACAAATCAAGCATTTACAAGCAATATTTTCCTTTATAAACAATTTTTTTGAGTCCCCGCAATATATTTATATAAAAAAGTATTGGGGGTTTATATGTTTTTTGAAAATATAGGCGTTTTTGACAGCGGAATAGGCGGCATACCGGTTATGCACAGGTTGGCGGCTGAATTTAAACGCGCAAATTTCATTTACCTTGGCGATAACGGAAACGTTCCTTACGGAAGGCGATCTGCAGAGGAAATTTTCGAACTTACGCAGAATGGCTGCGAAGTCCTGAAAAACGGCGGGGCGGATATCATAGCCGTTGCGTGCAATACCGCGTCTGTAAGCTGGCGCGGAGGCGACGAATACGACGGGGTAAAGGTGTTCAGGCTGGTTCCGTATATAGGCGAAGAATTCAAAAATAAAAAAGGCGTTTTTATAGCGACGCCGGCGACCGTTAATTATTGCAGAACAAATAACGTTTTTAAAGACTGCGCCGATCTAACGTTAACGCCAATGCCGTATCTTGCCGAACAGATCGAAAAGAAGGTGCTTTATGGGGAGGTGTTAGGGTTTGATGACCACCTTGTGTCCACTCTTGACCATTTCGATTACGTGTATCTCGGTTGCACTCATTATCTGTATTTAAAGCAAGCCGTAAAAAGCGCGAATCCCAAAGTCGCAATATTGGATGGAATTGATAAAATGATAGATAATATAAGGAATTTTTGCAATAATACTAATTGCGTTACAGAGCGGAAAAGGACGATTCGATTTATAGGGGAATACGCCGAACACAATAGAAAAATATCCGAACAAATTTTCGGAAATGAGTAAGCTGTGGTCATTAAATAAAAAATTTTTAAATAAAATTAAAAAAAGTGGTTAATTGTGGTTGACGGGGGAAGAATTATATGGTAAACTTTAAATACGGTTAAAAAGGAAGTTTTACCGATTACGGAAAATGGGAGGAACGTCAATGCTTGTAGGGCACGTCAATCATATGCTTGATGAAAAGAAACGCATAAGAATTCCGCTGCCTTATAAGGCGTTGATGACAAGCGACCTTATAATGTGCGTTTCCGTAAACGGTTGTATAGGCGTATATACGCAGGAGGCGTTTGATAAAGCCTTTTCCGCTTATAACGAGCGCACGGGTTTTGACGCCAAGTTCGAAATGTATTACACCAAGTTTCTTTCAAACTGTTTTAACGTTTCGGCAGATCAGCAGGGGAGGATAATAGTACCCGAAGCGCTGCGCAAGTTTGCCGGAATTAAAAAGGCAGTTACTACCGTAGGTAAATCCGATCACCTTGAAATTTGGGCTACGGAGCGTTACGAAGAATTAAACGACGTGGATTCGCTCAACGAAATGTTTGAAGCTTTAAACGAGATGGTATCCAAACAATGATATTTCATCACGTACCGATAATGTTGAGCGAATGTATCGACGGGCTTAACGTAAAGGGAGACGGGGTATATTTTGACGGAACGCTCGGCGGGGGCGGGCACTCTTACGAGATTGCAAAACGCCTTACGACCGGCAAGTTGATATCTACCGATCTTGATACGGAAGCTATTTCGGCGGCAAGTGAAAAACTTGCGCCTTTTGCCGATAGATTTATTCCTGTACACGACAATTTTAAAAATTTTAAGGAGATCATAACCGATAATGGTTTTGACCGCGTAGACGGCATTTTGTTAGATCTCGGTGTTTCAAGTTATCAGTTGGATAACAGAGATAGGGGGTTTTCTTATATGGCTTCGGACACCGAACTCGATATGAGGTTTGACGTAACGCGTGAACCTTCTGCCAAAACCGTTGTCAACACTTACACCGAAGAGCAACTCAGAAGTATTATTTCCGATTACGGCGAGGAGCGTTTTGCAGACAGAATCGCCAAAGAAATAGTAAAGCGCAGACAAATCGAAGAAATCCGCACCACGGGCGACCTCGTAAGTGTAATAACCGACACCATACCAAAAAAATATCAGGGGGAAGGGCATCCCGCCAAGAGAACGTTTCAGGCTATCAGAATCGAAGTTAACGGAGAATTAGACGGGCTTAAAGAGGCTTTATATACGATGATCCGTTCGCTTAAACCGCACGGCAGAATTGCCGTAATCACGTTCCACTCGTTGGAAGACAGAATTGTAAAACAATGTTTTAAGGACCTTGAAACCGACTGTATATGCGATAGGCGCTTGCCCGTATGCGTATGCGGCAAGAAAAAGGAAATAGAGGTCATCACCAAAAAACCCATCGTCGCAAGCGATGAGGAAATTGCTTTTAATCCGCGTGCGAAAAGCGCAAAACTTCGCATTGCGGAAAAAATCTGATTGATTACACTTTAATTTCTATAAAAAAATAAAAAAAAGGAGAAGGGCAATGATCTTAAAGGAAAAGACAGACGAAAAGCAGCAAGAAGTTCAGATAAACGAATCCGTTTCCGATGAAATACTTGGTCGTGCAAGTATAAACGGCTTGGAAACAGAGAAAAAAATAAACGAGCAGACCTCTCGCGAGACCGTGGGAATGGCGGATGAGATCGAAAAGCTCTGCGGGGATATAACCCCGTCTAAAGAAACTATGAAATTTGTCGATCCGGATCCTTACGAGTACGACGGAGACGGCGACCAAAATTTTTCCATTACCCCTAAGGGTAAGGCTCTCATTGCAATTTACGCCGCAGTGCTCATTACTATAATAGCGCTAATTATTATGAATGCTAAAGTTTTGAAAAATATGCAGAAAAGCATTGAGGAAGAAAAGTCCGCAATAGAAACTCTTGCTCAACAAACGCAAAATTTGGAACAGGAACTCACCTATATCTCCGGCGAAGAAGTTATATCTCAAAAAGCCGTTGAAATGGGCATGAGCAAATAAATTTAAGACATATTTTCAGCCGCCAATAATAAAATATTATTGACTGAAGTAAAAGGCGGTGATAAAAATAGAATTTTCAATATCTAAGTTACGAAAGAGGTTATATGCAATTATATTGCTTATAGCCTTTATTTTTTGCTTTATTTTTGCCAGATTCTTTTATGTCCAGATAGTTTGGGGCAGGGAGTTGCAGAATAAGGCGTTGGATCAGTGGACGCGAGAGTTGCCCATAGTCGCCGAAAGAGGAGTTATAAAAGACAGAAACGGCATCGTTATGGTAGAAAATCAAACGGCGTACAGCGTTTATATAAGACCGAGATCCGTCACCGACCCGCATAAGGTGGCAAGCGTGCTTTCATCCGTTCTCGGAGTGAACGAAGCCGAGGTTTACAAAAAGGCAACGACCAAAACCACTTCCGAATACGTAATCGCAAAACGCCGCACCGTGGAGGATATGGAAAAAATTTCCGAATACGATCTTAGCGGAGTTTACTATTCGAAGGATAACGTTCGCAGTTACCCGTACGGCGATTTTTTAACGCAGGTGCTGGGCTACGTATCTTCGGACAACGTCGGTCAAGCCGGACTCGAAAAGTATTACGATAAATATTTAAGGGGACAGGACGGTGAAATCCTGTATGAAACAGACCTGTTGGGGATACAATTAGAGGGCACGAAAGTCAGCTATACTCCTTCGGTAAAAGGGTTGGATATAGTCCTTACGATAGACTACGCCATACAGCAGATAGCGGAACAGGCAATGGAAATAGCTTACGCCGTTCACTCGCCCAAACGTGCAGAATGTATCGTTTTGGATCCTTCTTCTGGCGAGATACTCGCCATGGCAAGCAAACCGTCTTTCGACCTTAACGATATCCCGCGCGATAACGTGGCGATGCTCAATTCGCTGGGAAGAAACGGACTTGTTTCGGATTCTTACGAACCCGGCTCCACGTTCAAGATTTTGACGGCGTCTGCAAATATAGAAGAATATTTTAACGGAAATAAAAACGCGTTTTCGTTGGATCACGTTTTCAACTCCGCCGGCACCAGAACCGTGCTTGGCAGAACAATAAAATGCTGGACGAAACATACGGGAGAAAAACACGTCAACCAAACCATAAAAGACGCGCTGAACAATAGCTGTAACCCGTGTTTCGTGGATATGGCGCTCGCGCTCGGCAAAGAAACGATGTACAAGTATATATCGGCTTTCGGGTACGGTTCGGTAACGGGGGTGGATTTTGTCGGAGAGGCGCAGGGAATGGTTTTGCCCGTTTCCGCCGTTACCGACGGAGATATAGCGCGCATAGGGTTCGGGCAGACGATCGCCGTCACGCCCATACAGCTCGCCGCAGCGACGGCGTCGGCTGTAAACGGCGGTTATTATTACGTCCCGCACTTTTTAAAGGCTGTTTACGACGGCGATAATTTAGTCGAAAGGGTTGCGCCCGTGGTAAAAAACAGAACTGTTTCCGAAAAGACTTCGGCAATCATGGCAAAGTATCTGGAGGGCGTGGTTTCAGAGGGCAGCGGCAAGCAGGCTTATATAGAGGGGTACAAAGTAGGCGGCAAGACGGGCACGGCGCAAAAATACGAAAACGGCGTCATCGCTCAAGGAAAGTACGTTGCGTCGTTCGTCGGTTTCTTCCCTGCCGACAATCCGAAATACCTCGCTTTGGTAATAGTTGACGAACCTGTAGGCCAACATTACGGAAGCACCGTCGCCGCGCCGTATGCAAAACTGATTTTTGAAGGGATAATAAATGAAAAAGGGCTGAAAGCTCAAAAGGACAGAGGTTGAATCATGCTGTTATCTGAATTAATAAAACGTATTGATTGTAAAGAAATACGCGGCAACGCCGCGGTTGAAATAAGCGGTTTATGCTTACAGGATTCTCTTTGTAAAAAGGGTGACTTGTTTTTCTGTATCAACGGGACAAGAACGGACGGGCACGACTTTGTTCCCTCCGCGGTGGCTAACGGCGCCGTGGCGGTGGTGTGCGAGAGGGTGCTCGAAACCGACGTAGTGCAGATAGTCGTGGACAACGTGCGCACTGCCATGAGTTTAATTGCTTCCGAATTCTACGGCAGACCGTGCGAAAAGTTGAAAATAGTCGGCATAACCGGCACCAACGGTAAAACCACCACTTCGCATCTGATAAAAAATATTTTG
>CAJOMS010000022.1 GCA_905235795.1 uncultured Clostridia bacterium
TAACGGTAAACTGCATAACCCCGGGCGTAATCGACACGGAGATGAACGCTCACCTTACCGCCGATGAGAGAGAACAGCTTGAAAGCGAGATACCCGTCGGCAGATACGGCACGCCCGAAGAAGTCGCCTGCGCGGCTCTGTTTTTCGCCTCGGAAGGGGCGTCGTACGTTACGGGCGAGGTTTTGGGTGTAAACGGCGGTTACAGATAAGCCGCTTAAAGACCGCGGACAAGGCTCGTTTAAGCGTAAAAGCCACTGATTAAAGCGAAATTTAAGCGGTTTAAAAATAAAAAAAGGAATTTTCGGAATTTTTGCGTATATAATATATGGTTAGTATTTTTTTGCGGCTAAATAATTTCGAGGGCGTTCGGTATGAGAGAAAAAATCGAAAAAAGAGAAGAATTGTTCCTTTCGGAGTATGCTACCAAGGCGGTAAACACCAAGGGCAGACTCGTGGACGAGCCAAAATGCCCTATGCGCACGGATTTTCAGCGCGACCGCGACAGAATTATTTACAGCAAAGCTTTCCGCAGATTAAAAAATAAGACGCAGGTTTTCTTTTCGCCGGAGGGCGACCATTACCGCACCCGCCTTACCCACACGCTGGACGTAAGTCAGGTAGCCCGTTCGATAGCGCGCGGGCTGGATTTAAACGAGGACCTCGCGGAGGCTATAGCCCTCGGGCACGATTTGGGGCATACGCCTTTCGGCCATTCGGGCGAGGCGGTGCTTAACAGGCTTGCGCCCAACGGTTTTAAACACAACGAACAATCTTTGCGCGTCGTCGACGTGCTAGAAAACGACGGCAACGGCCTCAACCTCACTTTCGAAGTGAGGGACGGCATACTTAACCACAAAAAAAATTGCCACCCCGCCACGCTCGAGGGGCAGGCGGTTTCCATTGCCGACCGCATCGCCTACCTCAACCACGATATAGAGGACGCGATAAGCGCGGGCATAATTTCCGAGGGCGACCTGCCGGAAGAAACCGCCGTTCTCGGCAACAACTCTAAAGAGCGCATAAACACGATGATAACTTCCATCTGCCGCATAAGCGAGGGGAAGAATTTTGTGGAAATGGAAAGCGAGGTCAAGGAAGCTACCGAAAAGCTCAGGGAATTTATGTTTCAAAGGGTGTACCTTACGCCCGAGGCGAGGAGCGAGGAAGGCAAGGCGGACAGAATGATCTCGACCATGTACAAATATTTTTGCGAAAACGTAAAACAGCTGCCCGAAATGTACGTTAAATTGCTGGATAGGTTTCCGCTGGAAACTGTCGTGTGCGACTATATTTCAAGCATGACCGATCGCTACGCCGTGCACGTATTCGACTCTCTGTTCGTGCCAAAGGGATTTTTGTTGCAATAGTTTTCGGGCAAAATCAACACGGGTAAAATTATGGCTATCGATCCGAAATTTATTGAGGAATTGAAAAACAAAAACGAAATAACGGACGTCGTTTCCGGCTATTGCGCCCTCGAACAGCGAGGGGGCAATTTTTGGGCGCGTTGCCCTTTGCCGGGGCACAGCGAGCGCACGCCGTCCTTTTCGGTAAACCAGTACGGTCAGTTCTTCAAGTGTTTCGGGTGCGGCCGCGGCGGGGACGTTATAAACTTCGTTATGGAAATGGAGTCCTTGCCGTATATAGACGCGGTCAAATTCCTTGCGGAGAGAGCGGGGCTAACCCTGCCCGATTCCGTCGCCGAGGAACGCCGCACGAGCGAAGAATATAAAAAGAAGGACACCCTTCTCTCCATTTTAAAAGACACCGCAAAGTTTTACGTGGCGTACTTGCGTTCGGGCAACGCCAAGGAGCACGAGGCGTACGTACAAACGCGCGGACTTAGCAAGGAGACGATAACGGCTTTCGGCATAGGCGCCTCGCCCGATTTTTACTCCTTGCCGAATTACCTTAAAGAAAAGGGCTATTCGTATGAAGATATGCTTGCCGCGGGCGTTGTGGCAGAGCACGAAAACAAGAACACCGGCAGGCGTGAATATATCGACTTCGAGGCAAAAAGGCTCGTTTTTCCCACAATAAACGCCATGGGAGAGGTGATCGCCTTCTGCGGAAGGGCGCTGGGCAAGGTCGACTTTCAAAAGTACAAAAACACGCGGGAAACGTACCTGTTTTCAAAGAGCAAAACGCTTTACAACATAAACCGCATAAAAAAATTGAAGGCGGCGGGCCCCGTTAAAGAGGTAATTATGGTAGAGGGGCAGATGGACGCCGTCTCTCTTTCTTCCGCGGGGTTCAACAACGTGGTGGCGAGCATGGGCACGTCGCTTACCAAAGAGCAAGCCCGCCTTTTAAAGAGGTACACCGAAAACGTGCTTATCAGTTACGACGGGGATTTTGCGGGGCAATCGGCAAACGTGCGCGGGCTGGAAATTTTAAAAAACGAAGGTCTTAACGTAAAAGTGGTAACGCTGCCGGACGGGCTCGATCCCGACGACGTGATTCGCAAATTCGGAGCCGAAGGTTACGCAAAATTGCTGAACGAGGCGTTGCCTCTCATAGATTATAAAATAAAACTGCTCGAAAATAAGTTTTTGAACGGCACCGACGAGGGCCGCCGCAAATTTATAGCGGAAGCGGTAAAAGTGGTGCGCGAAAGCCCGCAGGAATCCGAGCGAGAGGAGCTGCTGCGGCACGTCTCCAAAGTTACGGGCATAACCTATCAATCGATATACAGGGATATGGAAAAGTCCCCTGAATCGCAGGTTATCGAGGAAAAATCCAAACCGCAGCAAAAGGCTGAAAGCAGTTTGGTGCGGGCGGAACGCTTCATTTTGGCGCGCGTTATGTGGTCGGGCAAACGCCCCTTGCCGGAGTGGTTCATGTTCGGCGACGTAACGTTCAGCGATCCGCACAGGCAGGAGATCGCCGCGTACCTCAGCGACCTTTTGGCGAGCGGCATGGAGATAAAACCCTCTTTGACGTACGACTACGTGTCCGACGAGGACAAGCCGGAGGCGCAAGAGGTAATTTCTCTGCTCGGTTCGCCCACGCTTGAAAACGACGTTAACGAAAAGTTCTTTAAGGACTGTTTCGTGTTAGTTAAAAAAACCGCGATAGAAAACGAGATAAAAGAGCTTACTCAACTCGCCCAAAACGAGACGGACGTAGAGAGAAGAAACGAATTGATTCAGAAAATAAACAAGCGCATTTCGGAAAGAAATGCCGTCAGCTAATATAACGGAGGATAAGACACAATGGCGATAACCGATCAAGAGATAGCCGGACTTGCACAACAAATTATAGACGAAAGCCGAAAGCGCGGCTCTATAGACGCAGAGGCGCTTTTCGACCGCTTGGATAAGGTTCAGGCTACGCCGCAACAGATAGAGGAAGTTTACCGCTTGCTCGAAGTGGCGGAAATTCAGGTCGTTAACGAGTACGAAAAGGATAAGGAGCTTTACGATCAACTTATTGCGGAGATCAATATGGACGACCCCGTAAAGATGTATCTTAAAGATATAGGTAAAGTTCCGCTGTTATCCGCAGAGGACGAGATAGAACTCGCCAAAAGAATGGCAGAGGGCGACGAGGAAGCTAAAAGAATGCTTTCCGAAGCCAACTTGCGCTTGGTCGTTTCCATAGCAAAGCGCTACGTGGGCAGGGGCATGCAGTTTTTGGATTTGATACAGGAAGGCAACCTCGGCCTTATGAAAGCCGTTGAAAAATTCGACTATCAAAAGGGCTTTAAGTTTTCCACCTATGCAACTTGGTGGATCCGCCAAGCCATAACCCGCGCCATCGCCGATCAGGCAAGGACGATACGTATCCCCGTGCACATGGTCGAAACGATAAACAAACAGGTCAGGGTATCCCGTCAGCTCTTGCAGGAGCTGGGAAGGGAGCCTACGCCAAAAGAGATAGCCGACGTTATGGGCATCAGCGAGGAAAGGGTAATGGAAATACAGCGCATTGCGCAGGATCCCGTTTCGCTCGAAACGCCTATAGGCGAGGAAGAGGACAGCCACCTCGGCGACTTTTTGGAGGACGACAACGCCACCGCACCCACCGATCAGGTCTCGTTCACTATGCTTAAAGAACAGCTCATCGGCGTGCTGGATACGCTCACCCCGCATGAGGAAAAAGTTTTGCGCCTGCGCTACGGCATAGACGACGGCCGCCCCAGAACGCTGGAGGAGGTCGGCAGAGAGTTCAACGTAACGAGGGAACGTATCCGTCAGATCGAGGCAAAGGCGCTCAGAAAGCTGCGCCATCCTTCGAGGTCCAAACGCTTGAAGGACTATCTGGATTGATGACCGAACGCCTTAAAATTATTTTTTCGGAACTCGTTTCGTGTAAAAAATTTGCCGACGTGGGCTGCGACCACGGCTATATAGCCAAGGCGATGCTCGACGCAAACAAGGCGGAACGCGTTATAATTTCCGATATTTCCGCCCCGAGCCTTAAAAAGGCTGAAGATCTGCTGTCCGCCTACCCCGCCGACAGGGTAAAGGCTGTGGTGTGCGACGGGCTTAGCGGCGTGGACGGAGATTGCGATCAGGTGCTCATTGCCGGCATGGGCGGCGAGGAGATAGTCAGCATACTTTCCGCCGCTGAAAATTTGCCCGTGCATTTGGTTCTGCAACCGATGAAAAACGCCGATAAAGTGAGAAATAAGGCACTTTCCTTAGGATACCGCATCGTAAAGGACTACGTTTTCAAGGCGGGTAAGTTCTACTTTTTGCTCGTGTGCGAGCGCGGCAAGGACGAATATACCGACGACGAACTGTTTTTCGGGCGGGATAATTTAAACGCCCCGTCCGCGGATTTTAAGGAGTACGCCCGCAAGGAGTACGCAAAGTATTCCGCGGTCGCAAAAAGGGCGGACCTTTCTGCGGAAAAGCGCGCCGAGATCGAAAAAATTATGGAAAGATACGGTAAATTTATATGAAAATGCAAGAAATTTTCTCCGCGTTGTGCGAATACGCGCCGCTCGAACTCTCAAATGCGTTCGTTTTGGCGGAGGACGGGTACGACAACAGCGGAATTATAGTGGAAACGGATAGGGAAATCAAAAAAATCCTGTTCGCGCTCGATTTGAGCGTAGCTTGTGCCGAGCGCGCGGTAAACGGTGGGTTCGATCTCGTCGTAACTCATCATCCCGCTATATACTATCCGATAAAATCGCTCGATTTTGCGCGAAATAGGGCACTTACGCTGTGCGCAACGCGCGGCGTGGGCGTAATATCCATGCATTTGAATTTGGATATAGCCGAGCGCGGCATAGATTATTACATGGCGCAAGGGCTGGGCGCGACCGAGCAAAAAATACTCACGCCCGTTTTGGGCGATTTCGGCTACGGCAGGGCGGTTGAAATTTCGCCCGTTACTCTCGCCGATTTCAAAAGTTATATACAAAAGACCTTCGATACCGACAACGTGATGATTTTCGGGCAGAGGGACAGACAGATAAAGCGCGTCGCCTCTTTTTGCGGGGCGGGCTGCGGCGGAAAGGAGCTTGAAATTGCCGCGGAAAACGGCGCCGACGCAGTGGTTTCGGCAGATTTCAAGCACAACGTAATAAAGGACGCGCTCGACTGCGGCGTCTGCGTGGTGCAGATGACGCATTACGCTTGCGAAAATTACGGAATGAAGTTTTTTGCCAAGGCTGCGGCGGAAAAGCTGAGCGGCGTTTCGGCGGAATATTTCGACGAGCAAACGTATTGATTTAAAGCGATAAAAAGATAAGACAAAATATAAAAGTGCCGTAAAACGCACGTTATCACCTTTTTTTAGGAGGAAGATTTATGGAAAAGATGTTAGAATACCAAAGGATAGACGCAGGTCTCCGCGCGATCGAACAGGAGCTGCTTGCCAGCGAGGACAGGAAGAAGGGCATTTCCGCAAAGAAATTTTTGGATACCGTTAACGACAACCTCTCCGCGCTCGACCGCAAAGCCGCCGAATTCGACAACGCATATACTAAGTATATGGAAGCATACGCAAAACTTGCCGAAACGCAAAGGGAATTTGACGATCTTGACGAATATACGAGCGAGGACGAGATCAATTACATGAAAAAGAAGGCGCAGGAGCTTTACGACGAGTTCAAACGTTTGGAGCAATCCATCGCTCACCTTCAGGAGGAGATAATCGCGCTTACCGAGCAGTACAACACTTTAAAGAAAAAGACCGCGTCCGCACAGAAGCAGTTTAAGGAGAGCGGTCAGAAATATACGGAATTCAAGGCGTCCAAGGCAGACGCGCAAAAGGAGATACAGGCTCAGCTTGCAGCGCTGGAAAAGGAAGTCGATCCAAAGGTCCTCGCATTATATAAGGAAAAGCGAGCGGAAAAGATGTTCCCCATTTTATTTGAATATGCCGGCACGGGGTTCTGCCCGAATTGCCGAACGGAGATTTCAAAACTTTCGGAAAGCAACCTTGCAAAAAACGGCATTATTGTATGCGATAATTGCGGGAGGATATTGTATAAGGGCAAGTAAAAAACCGTCCGACGGTTGGTTTTATATAAAGGTGAATATATGAAGTTCAGTTACAAAAAAGTAATATTAGTGGGTTTTGCGTTCTTGCTGATACAGGCTTTCTGGATAGCTTACGACGCGATAGTGCCCCTGATGCTGGTAAATAAATTCGGCATGAACCACACCTGGTCGGGGCTGATAATGGCGCTGGATAATATTCTCGCCCTGTTTATGTTGCCTATATTCGGCTCGATTTCGGATAAAAGCAAATTCAAAATGGGCAAGCGCAAGCCTTTCGTACTTGTTGGCACGCTCTGCGCGGCGGCGGCGTTCTTCGCGCTGTCGTTTGCCGATTACGCTCAGGTCAAAAACTTCGGCGCTCAGGCGGAAATGCCCGCCACCTATACATATACGGAAGCATCCGTCAATGCGCACGAATATTATTGGGAAGAAAATTACGTAATAGACAACAACGAATATTCCAGACAATCCAAAGTTAACAACAACGCGATGGGAGAGGAAGTCTCTATACGCAATTACGTGGCTAACATCCTTTACGGCAAGAATTACGCAGAGCTAAATCCAGCGCAGGCGGAGAGTTGCAAACAATGGTTCATGCGCATCAATTTTACGGAAACTTACGTTTTCGGGCTTGACGAAAACGGAAAACCGGAATATAAAGTTTATTTTTACAAAGACGCAAACACCGTGGTAAGGGTGATTTACGACGAGGCGGGCGTGATGATAGAGATGCCCGCGGAAGTCAAGGACGCAAAGCGGATAGGCTCGGCAAACGTCTATTCGGTGCTGATAAATTCGTCCCGCGCGCAGTTTGCCGCAAAACTCACCTACAAAAACCCCGTTCCGCTCGTAATTTTTATGATACTGCTGCTTATCACGCTGATAGCTATGTCGGTATTCCGTTCGCCCGCGGTCGCGCTCATGCCGGACGTGGTGATAAAACCCGACCGCAGTAAGGGTAACGCCATAATCAACCTTATGGGCGTCGTTGGCGGCGTGGTAATACTTGCCCTCGGCATGGTTATGGGCACGGACAAAGTTGAAAATCAAATTATGTCGTACGTGGCTTACATAGGCAGCGTTTGCGTGGTAATGTTGGTTTCGCTCGCTGTATTTATGTTTACCGTAAAAGAGCCGGAATGGAACAAACAGATGCTCGAAGCGCAGGCGGAACTCGACGCGCGCGATGCCGAGGAGAAGCGCCGCAAAGCAGCTGAAAAAGCCGCGGAGGAAGGCGCCGCAATTGGTGCCGCGGAAGGCACCGCGGGCGAAAAAGTGCCCGATATCGCGCAAAATTCAACGGGTAAGCTCGATAAAGGGCAGTTGGCGTCGCTCATATTCATACTCCTTTCGGTGGCGTTTTGGTATATGGGCTACAACGCGGTTTACAGTAAATATTCGCTGTATTCCGTAAACGTTTTGGGCAAAGCTTACAACCTCGTGCTGATAGCGGCGCAGGTGGTCGCGCTGGCGGCGTTTTTCCCGCTGGGCATCCTTTCGGAAAAGATAGGCAGAAAAAAGACCATACTTTTCGGTATAATATTGCTTGGCGGAGCGTTTTTGGCGTGTTGCTTTATGACGAGGAACACGCCCGACTGGGTATTTTACGTTCTGTTCTCGCTCGTCGGCATAGGTTGGGCGGCAATAAACGTAAACTCCTTCCCCATGGTCGTCGAAATGGCGCATGGCGGAGATATAGGCAAATACACGGGATATTACTACATGGCGTCTATGGCGGCGCAGATAGTTACGCCCTTCCTTTCGGGCATAATTATGGATGCGGCGGGCAGTATGGATCCGCTGTTCTGGTACGGAACGGTATTCGTTATGCTCTCGTTCGTCACCATGCTGTTCGTCAAACACGGCGATTCTAAACCCGTGCACAAGGGCGACGGGCTGGAATATCTGGACGTCGGGGACGATTGATTTGCCCGCAAGTATATAGCGCGCGGGGGCGGTCGGCGACGGTTTCTGCCTTATTCGCCTTCGTAACGGCGCGTAAGGGCGAAAAATTTGCAAATAAAAATGAAATAGTCCGAAAATTCTTCGATAAATTATTGACAAAAGAATCAAATATATATATAATTAATATTAAGGTAGTATGATTCTGCCGATTCTACCGCACAGTTGCGGATAAGGAGTGGAAGGAATAATGAATTATATCGACAAAACGTTGAGCAAAGACGAAACGTTTATCAAACAAGCAAAAATCTTTAAGTTAAGTTTTTTGGATAGGTACATAGCGGGCGCGCTGTTTTTCTTGGCAGGCGTTTTAAGCTTGATATTTATGCTCGCGGGCACGGAGCCGCTCACCTTTGACGAAGGTACCGTCGTGATAGGTATGGGCAGCGTGGCAATGTGCGGAGCCGGCGCAATACTTCTCGTTTTGCTCCTGTTGTGCGCAATATACAAACTCATACAAAAAATAACCAAGGCCGCGCCTGACGCAGCGTTGCCGAGCACCGTTCTCGGCAGGTTCGCTTGCACGGGGCTGTGCGCAATAGCTTTGGGGTTGATTACCTACGCGGCAATGGGCGACACGAACATGAGTTACTTGGTAAATATGATAGCAGGCATCGTTATCGGCTTACTTATTTACTTCTTCTCCATTTTGAGATATTTGTCGATAAAACTCGTGCTTACCGATAAACGCGTATTCGGCAAAAAGAACATTTGGCGTTCGGAAGCTTTCGACGCTCCTATCTCCAAAATCGATAACGTCGTTATAGTATTTTCCTTCTGGGGCAAGATGTTCAACTACGCTACCGTAACCATCAAATCGGTAATGGGCGATTATAAGATCAAATACGTTAAATGTGCGGAAGAATTCAAGAACCTCATAATGGATATGGTAAACGAAAAATAATTCGTTTTAAAGTTAAGTAAAATAAAAACAAGCGGGCTTTAAGTAACGGTCCGCTTTTTTGTTGCCTTAAATGCGGCAAACGGCGTTGCTTAAATCCTAAACTTTTCTTAAGGAAAAATCTCGCTTGCCCGCAGGGAAAATCTGACTGCGTCAAATATCATTGAGTAGAAAAAGTTATGCTTGACAATCTTTATTAAAGGCGTTATAATATACTAAAAAATATAGCCGAAAACGGCGAAAGGAGAAAAAATGAAAACTATAAAAGACAAATATCTGGTAGTTGGGGCAGACTTTGCCGGCTATCCTTTAAAGGAGGCGGTAGTGGCGCATCTTAAAGCAAAGGGGTGGAAAATAACCGACCTCGGCGTTACGGCGGACAGCGATCCGGACGATACCGAAAACATGTTCCACCGCGTAGGACTCAGAGTCGGCGCTCAAATATCCGAAGGGAACTTTGAAAGGGCGCTCCTTTTCTGCGGAACGGGTATGGGCATACATATTGCCGCAAGCAAGTGCCCGCACGTGCACGCGGGCGTGGTTGAAAGCGTTCCCGCCGCAAGAAGGGCTATAACGGGCAACGGCGTCAACGTGCTTGCCATGGGCGCGTTTTACGTTGCACCCGCCATGGGTTGCGATATCGCCGACGCCTACCTCAGCGCGGAACTCGGCAGCGATCAGACCTGGTGGCATAATTTTTACGAATTCCACAAGCTCGCAATCGACGAGTTGGAGGCGTTCGACTACGAGGAATATAAGAAAAACGGCTTTAAACTCGAGCATCTCGGCGACTATCCGCTTACGCTCGAAACCAAGCCCGAAGACTGATACCCCCGTTTTACATGTATTAAAATCCAATTTGCCGTTCTCGCAAGAGGGCGGCATTTTCTTTAACGGCGGCATTTTTTATAGAACGGCATTTTTATTATATACGGCTGTTTCCCATTTATTGAACGGCATTTTTTTTCTTTAACGGTGAGTTTTGGATTTGATTAAAGGCTGTTTGGGGCTTATTTAATACCGCCGAGCTAAAAAAACAAAAAGCCCACCGCAAAAAAGCGATGGGCTTAGCACTTATAATCAATAATAATTATTTAGTAACTTTAAGAGCCTTTTCAACTACGTTTTCAACCGTAAAGCCGTATTTTTCAAACAGCAGTTTAGCGGGACCGGACGCGCCGAACGTATCCATAGAGATAATTTCGCCGTCGAGACCTGCGTATTTATACCAAGAGTAAGCCGAGCCTGCCTCTACGCAAACGCGCGCGCGCACCTTAGAGGGGATGACGGACTCCTTGTATTTTGCGGGCTGTGCCTCAAACAGTTCCATACAGGGCATAGAAACTACTCTTGCGTCCACGCCTTGAGCTTTGAGTTCCGCCTGAGCCTTAACGCACAGTTCAACTTCCGAACCGGAAGCTATGAGCAAGCAATCGGGCGTAGCCTTTTCGCTGTCCGAAAGGATGTAGCCGCCCTTCAGCGCGTTAACGCCGGAATTCTCGTTTTGTGCGAGAGTTTGGCGGGTGAGCACGAGGCAGGTGGGCGATTGCGTGGTGAGCGCGGTTATCCAAGCGGCGGTCGTCTCCTTATTGTCGCACGGGCGGAAAACCTTCATATTAGGTATGCTGCGCAGACCTACGAGCTGTTCTACGGGTTCGTGAGTGCAGCCGTCCTCGCCTACGCCTATTGAGTCGTGCGTTAAAATGTAAATTGCGGGCACGTTCATCATTGCGGCAAGGCGCATAGCGTTCTTCATATAGTCGGAGAACACGAAGAAGGTAGCGCAGTAGCAGCGGAGGCCGCCGTGTACGAGCATACCGTTGGTGATAGCCGCCATTGCGTGTTCGCGAATGCCGAAGTGAATGTTGGAACCTGCCATATTGTCGGGCGAGAGGTACTCTCTGCTCTTCATGTTGGACTTGTTAGAAGGTGCCAGATCGGCGCTGCCGCCTATGAGGTTGGGCACGAGTGCCGCAAGTTTGTTTAAAACGGTAAAGCTCGAACCTCTCGTAGCGTCCGCCTTGGGGAACTGCCAGAGGTCCTCGTTGTTTACGAGGTCGGGCAATTTGCCTGCCATCCAGTCCTTATACTGCGCGGCGAGTTCGGGGTAAGCCTTTTCGTACTCCTCGAACATAGCATCCCAAGCGCGTTCTATCTTGCCGCCCTTTATCTTGTAGCTCCTCGCTACGGATTTTACGGAATCGGGCAATTCAAAGGGTTCGCACGTCCAGCCGAGCGCCTGTTTGGTCTTTGCAAGGTTTTCTTCTCCGAGGGGTGCGCCGTGGCAATCGTGCGTGCCGGCGAGGGGCGAACCGTAACCTATTGTGGTGTGGCAGATGATGAGAGAGGGTTTGGTCGTTTCCGCCTTAGCCTTCTTTACTGCCTTTTTGAGGGCGTTAAGGTCGTTTCCGTCCTTCACGTCGATAACTTGCCAGCCCTGAGCCTTGTGGCGAGCGGCAACGTCTTCGGTAAAGGCAACGTCCGTATTTCCCTCTATGGTTATTTCGTTATCGTCGTAAAATACAATCAATTTGCCGAGTTTTAAGGTGCCGGCGAGAGACGCCGCCTCGTACTCGATACCTTCCTGCATACAGCCGTCGCCGCAGAGAGCGTAGGTGTAGTGGTCAACCACGGGGAAGCCTTCTCTGTTAAACGTAGCGGCAAGGTGCGCCTCGGCAATAGCCATACCTACCGCGTTGGCTATACCTTGACCGAGCGGGCCGGTAGTCGTTTCAACACCGGGGGTGTGTTTATATTCGGGGTGGCCGGGCGTTTTGGAGCCGAGCTGACGGAAATTTTTGATGTCCTCGATGGTTACGTCGTAACCGAAAACGTGCAAGAGCGCGTATTGTAGCATAGAGCCGTGCCCTGCGGAAAGTACGAACCTGTCCCTGTTTTCAAAGTTGGGGTTTTTGGGGTTGAACTTTAAAAAATCCGCAAAAATGGTGTACCCAATGGGCGCCGCGCCGAGTGGAAGCCCCGGGTGGCCGGAGTTTGCCTTTTGAATTGCTTCCGCCGATAAAATTCTTATGGCGTTGATAGTTTCTTGTGCGTTGTTCATTGAAACGTATCTCCTTAAATTATTATTCGTTTTTACGGCCGTATTTACCAGCCTATTTAATTATAACCTTTTACGAGAAATTTTTCAAGTGTTTTTTAAAACAAAAACGGCTTTTTTGACGTTTAATATTAAAAAATACGCCGTTTTGGTCACTTTTTCTCTCCGCGCCGCAAAGCGGAGACAGCTTGGCGGTTATATTTGCCATTCGTGCAAGCGAGATTCGTTCGAAGTTGTATTTGCCTTGCAAACTATATTTCTAAGGCACTGCCGAAATATCGCTTTTTGTTTGACAAGCGGTTTTGTTTTTGCTATAATATTAAAAAAGATATGCGGCACTGCGCCCACCGCGCGGTTTAATAGGGAAGAAGGTCAGAAACCTCACAGCCCCCGCTACTGTATTTCGCTTGGGTAAACCACTGGAGACGGGAAGGTTTATCCGTATTTCGGGCGAAAATAAGTCAGGAGACCTACCGTATCATCAATATTCAAGCTGTTCTCGGAGGGAGAAAGTGCGAGAAACTATCCGTTCACCGCATACGCGGGGAGTTTTTTCGTCGTCTTTTTCCTTTCGGCAGGAAAAAGATTTTTTAATTTTACAAGGAGTAAAAAATGAAGAAACTAATCAGAAACATCGCGATAACGTGCGTTTTAGCGCTTGTTTTCGCAATTGCGGCGTGCGAACCCGCAGCAGTAAAGGAACAAAAGTCCGTTACCCTGACCGTAGTTACGGCGGAGTATGCGGAAGATTTCACCGTGACCGGATTGATAGCCACCCTGTACGACGCCATGGACATTTTGGCGCAAACAAACGAGGATTTTTCCTTTGAGGAAGTCGACACTCAATGGGGTAAAAGCATTGCCAAGGTATGCGGCTACGCGCCCGAGGGCGAATACGGCTTTTGGGGGCTTTATACCGATATGATCTACGACGTGGGAAAAGGCGCAAAAAACGCTACCGACGGCGACTATAACGCCGAATATAACGGTAAACCGTATTATTTTTGCAATAATTACGCGTCCTCTCAGCCCGCTGCGGACGGAGAACACTTCTTGCTTTTCTTAAACTGAAAAAGAGGTAAAAAAGGCGCCTCGGTAAAGAGCGGAAAACGGGGCGCTAAAAAGCAAGAGGCCGTCCGTGATAAAATAGCGAGGCAATAGGGAAAAATACGAAAAAGCGGCGAGTGTACCGCGGGCGATGAATGGCGCGACCGAAAAAGCGTGCGGTAAAGCGGAAGATAAAGCGGACGAACCGCAAAAAATCGAGCATCCAAAAGAGGGAGAATCTCAAAAACGCGCGATAAAGGGCACTAATTTACAAAAAGCTTGACAGATCGCGGGCGGTAAAGGACGCTGATTTGTGAAAAGACATTAGTTAAACGAGGAAAAATGAAAGATAAAAAAGGCAAAACGGGCAAGGACGCCTTTAACGGCATTTCCAAAAAGACGGCGGTAATAGCCGTTTACGTGGCGCTTGTGGTTGCGGCGCAGGCGGTGCTTTCGTTTGCGGCGGGGGTAGAGGTCGTATCCCTGCTAATTTGCGTGTTTTGCGTGGTTTTCGGTCTGCGCATGGGCATGGTCATGACGATTTCCTTCGTCATTTTGCGCGGGCTTATCTTTCCGTACACCTATCTTAATATATTGATAGATTACGCGTTGTATTTTCCGATTTTCGCGCTCGTAACGGGCCTTTACGGCAAACTTTTAAACGGGCTTTACGGAGAGAGGCAAACGCTCGCCGAAAGCGGTCAAGATTTAAAAAACCCCGTATTTCGCACGTTAAACGCAAAATGTGCCGCTTGTTTTGCCGTGCTTACGGTCATCTGCGCGGCGCTCACGTGTCTGTTTACACTTATTGACGACGCGGTTTGGCCATTGGTTTTCCACGCGAGCAGGGGCGGCGCGATCGCTTACTTTTACAATTCTCTGCCCACTTTGGTAACCCACGTGGTATGCGTTACCGTATCGATGGCGTTTCTTTTCAACCCCGCGTACAAGGCGCTTGACGTAGCAAAACGGGGCTTGAACGGTTAAAACGCTTGAAAAATATTTTTATGTATGTTATAATTACTTGATGATATACTAAGTTAAGGTATATCATCTATTTTTGTTGTAATAAATTATTACTGTAAAGAGGTAGTTCAAATGGCAAAAGAAAAAGAATTCGTTAAAGAGATAACCGATATGAACGAGGATTTTCCTCAATGGTACACGGACGTAGTGTTAAAGACGGAACTCGTCGATTACGGCCCCGTAAAGGGCACCATGGTAATTCGCCCGTACGGTTATGCTATTTGGGAAAACATTCAGGCGGAATTAAACAAGCGCTTTAAGGCGTGCGGGGTGAAAAACGCGTATTTCCCCATGCTTATACCCGAAAGCTATCTTAAAAAAGAGGCGGAGCACGTAGAGGGCTTTGCGCCTGAGGTTGCGCACGAGAGCTGGTGTCGTGGCATCCCCCTGCAACCGTGCAAGGACTCTTCGGTATCATGGGACACCGCGATGCGTATCTCCTGTGACGGGGGAAGTGATGCACGTTTGGGAGGAGTGCCATGAAGGTCCTGATGCTCAACGGAAGTCCGCGTCCGAAGGGAAACACGGCGCGCTGCCTGGCCGAGATGGAGACCGCGTTCGCGGCGGAGGGTATTGACTGCGAGACCGTCGTCGTCGGCAACCAGGCCGTGCGCGGCTGCGTCGCGTGCCATGGGTGCGCAAAGAGGGGCGCATGCGTCTTTGACGACGTGGTGAACGAGATCGCCCCGAAGTTCGAGGCGGCGGACGGCCTCGTGGTGGCCACGCCCGTATACTACGGCTCTGCGAACGCGACGCTGGTGGCCACGCTGGACCGGCTCTTCTACTCGACGCCCTTCAGCAAGGCGATGAAGGTCGG
>CAJOMS010000023.1 GCA_905235795.1 uncultured Clostridia bacterium
AAAAAATTGCAAACAAATGATAAAGACGGTAAACGTAAAAGCATACGGAAAAATAAACATAGGTTTAAATATTAACGGAAAGGCAGACGGATATCACGCGCTCGATTCCGTGCTCGCGTCGGTTAGCTTATTCGACGTAATAACCTTGCGCACTCGCAAGTGCAAAGATATAAGTTTAAGCGTAAAGGGTGCTTCTGCCGAAGAAATATCCGAGGCGGACAATAACGCCTATAAAGCCGTGCGAGCATTTATGGATCGCTTCGGTACGGGCGGCGCGGAGATCAAACTGAGAAAGAATATACCCGTCGCAAGCGGTCTTGGCGGTAGCGCAGCGGATATAGTGGGCACGGTCAGGGCGATGGCGCAGGCTTACGGCGTTAACGACGATCTCACGCCGCTCGTAAACTCGCTTTGCAGCGACGGGGAATTTTTACTCAACGGCGGCTTTGCAAGAATTACCGGCAGGGGAAATATTTCCCAACGCTTCGTTTCAAAATTTCCACTGTACGTCGTCATTGCCGTACCCGATTGCTTGAGCGTAACCAAAAGCGTGTTCGATAAATTTGACGACGGTAATTACGAGGCGTCGAACGCGGATATCGAAAATATAATATATTCGCTTTCAAACGGAGAAAAAATAGGGCAAAGGCAAATTTTCAACGCGCTTGCCGCCCCCGCTATGGATCTTAATGAAGATATACGTAAAGTGTATCAAGCCTTGCTCGATCTCAGTCCGGATATTATTTCGATGAGCGGTAGCGGGTCAGCAGTTTACGCTTCGTTTGAAAGTCCCGAACTCTGCCTTTGGGCAAAAGATAAATTAAAGAGGGTATGCGATACCGTTTTCGTGTGTGAAACGCTTAATGCATACTAAAATTCAATGATATTTTAAAAAGTGTAATTTTCGGCCGCATACAATTATTGACAATTGTTTGCGGCTTTGCTATAATTTTTTTATGCTAAATCAATTTTCAAGAACAGAGTTGCTCGTGGGCAAAAGCGGCATTGAAAAACTCGCCGCCGCGCGCGTTGCCGTTTTCGGCATAGGCGGCGTTGGCGGTTATGCGGTAGAGGCGTTAGCTCGTTCGGGCGTGGGTGCGCTCGATCTTATCGACGACGACCGCATTTGTTTAACCAATCTCAACCGTCAGCTCCACGCAACGCGTAAAACAGTAGGCAAATACAAGGTAGACGTAGCAGAAGAACGTATTTTGGAAATAAACCCAAATTGCACCGTCAGGACGTTTAAGACGTTTTATATGCCGAGCACGCAGGAATTGTTCGATTTCAGCGAGTACGATTACGTCATAGACGCAATTGACACGGTAACCGGCAAATTGACTATCATAGAAAACGCCTACAAGGCAAACGTGCCCGTAATAAGCTCCATGGGTGCCGGAAACAAGTTGGACCCTACGGCGTTTAAAGTAGCAGATATATACAAAACTTCCGTATGTCCGCTCGCAAAAGTAATGCGACGCGAGTTGAAAAAGAGGGGGATCAAGGCACTTAAAGTCGTTTATTCCGAAGAGGAGCCGATTCGTCCCGACGACAGCGCCGAAATAAGTTGCCGCAATCATTGTATCTGTCCGCCGGGCACCGTCCGTAAATGTACCGCTCGTCGAGATATACCCGGCAGCGTGGCGTTCGTTCCTTCGGTAGTCGGGCTTATAGTTGCGGGCGAAGTGGTAAAAGATATCATAAAAAAATAAACACGCGTTATGCGTGTTTACTAAGTGGTAGCCCCAAGGAGAATCGAACTCCTGATTTCGCCGTGAGAGGGCGACGTCTTAACCGCTTGACCATGAGGCCGAATTGCTATAATATTTTAACATATAAAAAAAAGTTTTGCAAGGATTTTTTCTATAAATTAAAAAATTTTTTATTTTAATTTTCAAAGTTCTTAAAAACTTAAATCAACAATAAAGGGCCGCGATTGCAGCCCGTGATTTCAGTCCTGCCGATGCCGTGGACGGAGAAATGTTGAACCCGCTTTTGGCAGGTGGGTGCTCTGCTTGTGCCGCGTCTGACTTCCCGCATCAACGCCAAACATCCATTTGGCCGGGCATTGCATATCGGCAAAGACGCAAGCTCCCTTTCATATATTGTGGATCCCATAAATAAACCGTCCCTCGAACATCGCAGGTAATAATATTATATCCTATTTGCTTCAGATATGCAACATTTTTAACGGAGGAATAAAAAAATGAAGTTGTCAATATTAGGTAAATACGGTCCGTACCCGAAAAGTTGCGGCAATACGAGCGGATATCTGTTGCAAGACGAAACTTCTTGCGTAGCGTTTGAAATGGGTAGCGGCGTTTTTGCGGAACTTTCCAAAACGGTTCCGCCGCAAAACGTTTCCGCAGTTATCGTTTCGCATCTTCACAACGACCATATATCCGACCTCGGCGTTTATAATTATTACCTTGAATCCCTTTCGAAAAAAGGGCTGCTTCAACGCAATATTCCGCTTATACTTCCTCAGGTGGATTGTGCAACGACGGAGTTTATAAAAGAGATGAAATATTTTCAGCCCGTTTGGGTGAAAAACGGGTGCGACGTAAAAATAGGCGACCTTTATTTTACTTTTTTTGAAGTTAAACATCCCGTTTATTGTCTTGGCTTTGCTTGTATGCACGAAGGCAGAAAATTCGTATATTCCGGGGATACGGATGTGTGTGAGTCGTTAAAGGGAAACCTTTCCGGGGCTGATTCCGCACTGCTCGACGGGGCGTTTTTACCTTCACAATATCGCGTCGGCGGGCCGCATATGAGCGCTGAGCTTTGCGCCAAACTTGCCAAAGAACTTAATTTTAAGGCGTATATCACTCACCTTTTACCCACTAATGAAATGGTTGACTACGAGAGCTCGATCAGCGGATTTTCCTGTGCACAAATCGTTGAAGAAGGCGATTTTTTTTCTGTTTAAACGATGAAAAGATACGTAAATTTCCGCCCGATCGTGTTGACTGCGATAAGTTTTTCTCTCGGTACGGCGGCGTTTTTATTTTCAAGATTATCTCTCCTTCCTCTCGCTATCGTCCTTCTGTTTATCCCGGTGGCAATCGGGCTCGTCTGTACGTTCTTCGGCAAATTTTCGGTGAGCAAGGCGATTATTTGCATCGTTTCGTTCGAGCTCGTTTTGCTTGCAGGATTTTTTAACGTTAAGCTGCATTACGACAATTTTTACGGTGCGCAGGTGGACGGCGAATGTACTGTCACAGCAACGTTTGAAAGGGAGGAATTTTATTCGACTTCGCACGCGCTTTACTTTTCCGAGGCGACGGTCGAGTTTAACGGCAAAAAATACAATAATCAGAATATTATCGTCTATGCCGATCCGAATGTAAAATTTTCTTTGGGGGACAGGCTGTCCTTTACTGCGGATCTTCATACAGCGTACACCGTCCGCAACGGCAAGCCGGACGTAAGCGCCTTTATATACGGCAACAGGTTTGAAGGATATTCGGATTTTGCGAACGCAGAGCCGAGCTCGTCCGGCGGAGGACTTTTCGGCAGGATACGCCGTTCCCTCATAAAAACCATACATAGCGGGATGAGCGACGAAAATGCCGCAATAGCAACCGCAATGCTGCTGGGAGACAAAACGGACGTGAGCACCGCTACAATATCGGGCATGAGGTATGCCGGCATAGCGCATCTGTTTGCGGTTTCGGGCTTACACATAGGGCTTATTTCCACTTTCCTTTACGTAATATTAAAACGCTTCAAAGTTCAACGTTGGATAATTTTCGGTGTTTGCACTTTTTGCGCATTCTTCTATTGCGCAGTGTGCGGATTTTCTTCCTCTGCAGTCAGGGCGTTTATAATGTTCACTACGTATTTACTGTCGAGAACATTAGGCACCAAGCACGACGCTTTAAACGGAATTGCTTTCAGCGCGTTTACGCTTATTTTGATAAGACCGCAAAATTTGTTTTCGTACGGTTTCATTTTATCGTTTGCCGCGGTAATATCGATAGCGGTTTATTCGGGTGCGTTTGCTCGATTTTTATCTTTCATTCCGTTCGGAATTGACAGAGATATTTCATCCGTATTGTCCGCACAGCTCGGAACGTTGCCTTTAAATTCCGCATTTTTCGGATACACAACTCTAATTTCATTTTTAGTCAATTTAATTCTATTGCCATTGATAACCTTTTTCTTTACAATATTATTTTTATGTACGGTATTTGCGTTTATTTTCGGCGGAGAACAGATATTTTTATACGTTCCGAACGTTCTCGTCGGGTTTATGAGCAGATTTGTTTCGGATATAGATTTTTCGGTATTCGTGATAAACGGTTACTCGTCGGCAAGCGCCTCAGTCATCTTTTATTCGGGTGCACTGCTTGCTTCGGACCTGTTCAACTTTACGGCAAAAACAAAGTTCGTTATATTTTCCGTCTGTTTGGCGGCGTGCATGATTATTTCTCGCCTATTTGCCGTTGGTGTGTTTTAAATCGTTGATTTTTTTACGGAAATGTGGTAAAATATTTAATCGAATTGCGAGGAAATAATTTTGAAATACAGTGAACTCAAACAAAGTTTAAAAAATCGGGTAGAACCCGTTTATATTTTGAGTGGCAGCGACGATTTTCTTCGCTCTTATTCCGTAAAACTTATACAAAACAAATGTCTTTCGTTGCCCGAATTGAATTTTCTTTCGTTCGATGGGGAAAACTTCTCGCAGGAAAATGCCGACGCCGCTTTTAATTCTTTACGCAGCGTCCCGTTTATGAGCGAGCGGCGCGTGGTATTGATACGCGAATATTACCCCACTGCAGAAGAATTGAAAAAGAGCGGTATAGGTGAATACCTTAAATCGCCGTCTGAAACGTCCGTTCTGATTGTGAGCAACAAAAAAGAATGTAAAAATATTGAAAAGATTGCCGGTACTACGACAGTAAACTGTAACCCCGATCAAGCTTTATGCGTAGGCTGGATATGTAACGAAGCTAAAAAGGCGAACCTGAGTATTTCTCCGTCCGTTGCGTTGAAAATTGCCGAATACTGCCTTTTGGACTTTTCTAAAATCAACGGGGAACTCGCTAAACTTACCGTTTATTGCGTGGATTCCGGCGTAATAGATATGCCGGCGGTCGACGCGGTGGTAAGCAAAGAAAGCGAATATCGCATCTACGAGATGGTCGAGTGTATTTCTTCTTCAAAGTACGACGACGCCTACGGCATTTTAAGCGACCTGCTGTCAAAAAACGAAAACGAGCAAAAGCTTTTTGTTTCGATATACAGCCATTTCAGAAGGATGCTGCACGTCGCCGTTTCAGACGAGAGCAACGCCGCGCTTGCCGAAATTTTGGGTGTAAAGGAGTACGCGGTAAAAATGACGCGCCAGCAAGTACGCAGATTTTCCGTAAAACGGCTTAAAATGATATGCGATACATTTGCTGAATACGACGTAAAATTCAAATCCGGCGACATAGGCGTTTCGGAAGTGCTGTGGAACGGCGTATTCACCTCTATGATCGCCTAAAATTACTTAATAGAAAAAAAGAGGTTTAATATGAATTTTTTTCAAAAAATCGGCGCTGTATTTACAGACGCGGGTAATCTTCCGCTATTAATAATGGAATTTATCCTTCTCGCGGTGTTTTTCTACTTTATAATGCACGTGCTGAAAATGAACAACGCGGAAATTTTAAATATTTTATTCGTCGTAACTACGGCACTTGTGGGTTTGCTTTTCGTGTTTACGGACGGCGTGAGCAATTTTCTTTTCGTGTTCTTCCCGCTCGTCTATGCGTTGGCGATGATAATAATGTTTTCAACCGAGATCAAGCGCGAAATATGGAATATGTCGCAAAAGAAAAACGGCGAAGTTCGGCACGTGTATATTTCCAAAGATAAAAATAACGAAAAAGAGTGCACGAACGAAATAATAAAGGCATTGCAAAATATGTCTAAAAACGATATAGGTGCGCTCATAATTCTTGCCTCGACGCCGCTGCCCAACGCGATACTCGAAAGCGGCGTGTATATGGATTGCGAAATATCTTCCGCACTTATAGAGAGCATATTTTTCCCGAAAACGCCTCTGCACGACGGCGCAATGATAATAAAAGGCACTAAAATTCAATCCGCCGGTTGTTTTTTGCCGTTATCGCAGGAAGTAAACATTCCCAAAGACTTGGGCACGAGACACCGCGCCGGTATAGGTATGACGGAAGCGATAGACGTAGTTGCGATAATCGTTTCGGAAGAAACGGGCGTCATCTCGATAGCCGAGGGCGGCAAACTTAAAAGATATGCCGATTCCGAAATGTTGCGCAACACTTTGGCAAGATTTTACAATCAATCGTCATCATCAAGCAGGAAAGGAGAATAATCATGGAAGCAAAAAAGACCGAAAAGAAATCTATTTGGTATAAAATTTTCGTCAATAATATAGAAATTAAGATAATGGCGATTCTCTTGGCTGCCTTTGTTGCTATAATAATAAACGTAAAATAATTTTATACAAGTTTAAAAACCTCCTTATCGTCAATAATTTCTGCAAGGAGGTTTTTTTATATGAAAAATTTTATGATCAAAGATACGGGAAGTTTTAATTTCCCTTTATGGGGCGATTGGGACGGTTTCTTCCCGTCTAATTCCTTCGGAGAAGGGGCACTCCTCAGAACGGACATCAAAGAATATCCGACTCATTACCTGTTGGAGATAGAGGTAGCGGGAATTTCCAAAAATAATATCGATCTTTCTCTTGAAAACGGCTATCTTACCGTTACTTGCACTAAAACCGACAAGAACGACGGGACAGTTGACGATTGGAAGTACGTAAGGCGAGAGCGCGCCGTAAGCGGTAAACGCGTATTTTATATAGGTGACGTTTGCGAAAACGATATAAAGGCGACCTATACCGAAGGCGTGTTGTATATCCATTTGCCTAAACGCGTTGACGACGGCGACTGCTCTACTCTTAAAAAGATAGAAATACACTAAAAATCAAAGAAAAGTTTTTAGCCTCTGCTCGTAGCATTCTTCAAGCGTTGCCAGATCCTGCGCCAAAACCTTGACGTCGGGATCGGTAACGCCCTCGTTTTCGCCGAGATCGCGATATATATCCGTCAGGCCCATAACCGTTCCTTTTATCATCATTTCGGCTACGTGGGAGCGATCGGAATTCTTTGCCGCATTCATCTTTACGGAAGCTTTAAGCATCATCTTTTTTACGGGGCCTATATCTTTAGGCGTGAGTTCGTTTTTCTCCATAAAACACGAAATATCGTCGATTGCCTGTTTGTATCCGTTAAACTCCGCTTCCAACTCGTCTTTCATCATCTTGTCTTCCGTTTCGGGCAGCAAGTCTGAAATAGATTGCATAGCTATATGTGCGTTTTTATAAAGATTGTTGAGCATTTCTTCGTTTTCTTTTCTGTTATCCATAAATTCACCTCTGTGAAATCAGTATCGTGCAAATCTTAAAAAGTATGTAAAAAAAAGTTGACATTTCAAAAAAAATACTGTATAGTATATAGGAACCGCTCGGATCGGGCTTTTTTAAGTGTGTTTTCACCGCCTGAGTTCGGCGAGATTGGACAGGGAGGTTAATTTATGTACGCTATTATTGCAAACGGTTCTAAGCAGTATAAGGCAACCGTAGGCGATACGATTAAATTCGAAAAACTCAACGCCAACGTAGGCGATAAAGTTGAATTCGAAGTTCTTCTCGTATCCGGTGACGACGGGGTAAAACTCGGCGCAGACGTTGCGGGCCTCAAAGCTGTGGGCGAAGTGGTTAAACAGGATAAAGCTAAGAAAATCATCGTGTTTAAATACAAAGCTAAAAAGAACGTCAGAAAGAAGCAAGGGCACAGGCAGCCGTTTACTGCCGTAAAAATCGAGTCTATCGGTTAATTATTAAGACATTCGGAGGAGTAAAAAATGTTATTAATTAAATTATTTGCTCATAAAAAAGGTGTCGGCAGTACGAGGAACGGAAGAGACAGCGAATCCAAACGCCTCGGCGCAAAACGTTCTGACGGTCAGGCCGTTCTTGCCGGCAACATCATTTACAGACAGAGAGGTACTCATATTCACCCCGGTGTAAACGTTGGCATAGGCAGCGACGATACGCTTTATGCTTTGACGGACGGCGTTGTGAAGTATGAAAGACTGGGCAAAGATAAAAAACAAGTAAGCGTATACGCTAAGTAAAGATTATCTTAAAACGAAAAGCGGTTGCATTTAATTGCAGCCGCTTTAAATTTTATTTCTGTTCGTTTATATCTTCGTAATATATCAAATCGGGTTTTTCTAACAGCAATCGTTGAGCAAACGCCGAATATTCGTTTTCGGAAATTACGATATTGTTGAAAGATTCGTCCTCGTAAAATATCGTAAGTTTATTGTTCGCTTTAAAATATACCAACTGTTTTATTTTGCTATATTCCGTGTTCGATCTTATAACGCCGAATTTGACCGTCAGCACGGATTCGCCGAAAATATACGCCGAATCGAAAAACATGGCAAGTATAATGACGAGAAACCCTATCGACATTATAATAGCAATAGAAACGGAAATAATGTTGTAAGCAGTCGTTAAGTCGTTTTTAACAAAGTTTACGAGTCTTATCACGTTAAATATAAAACATGCTACGGCAAGTAAGGTTCCTATCGCCGCAACGATATAAATTTTAATGCTGAATTTATATTTAAATTTATCCATACTAACCTCCGTTCGGCTTATTATAACACATTTTTATTCAAATTACAATTACGGCAATAAAATATTTTGAAAATTATAGTATTTTTTGTTATAATAAAATTATGAGCATACTTGAAATAAAAAATTTAACACAATTTTACGATGAACGCCTACTTTTTAACGAGGCGAATTTAACGATAAACAACGGCGAACACGTAGGTATCGTTGGGCTGAACGGGGCAGGCAAAAGCACGTTTATAAATATAATTGCAGGAAAAATCACTTGGGACGGCGGAGAGGTAAACTGGTTGCCGGGCATAAGGTGGGGATACCTCGACCAACACGCCACGCTTGATGGCAGCCTTACGGTTATGGAGTATCTTCAGGACTCCTTCAAATATCTTTACGATATGAACGACCGCCTTGAAGAAATCTATAATAAAATGGGTGAAGTAACCGACGCGGACGAACTCGATAAGCTTATACGCAAAAGTTCCCGCTTGCAGGACGAGCTGACCGAAAAACATTTTTACGACCTCGATTCTCAGATCAAAAAGGTTGCCAACGGTTTGGGCATAAACGACGTGGGCTACGATAAGCTCATTTCCACTCTCAGCGGAGGGCAAAGGGCTAAATTGATGCTCTCCAAATTGTTGCTTCAAGACCTCGATATAATGCTTTTGGACGAACCTACGAACTTCCTCGATATCGAACATATAGAATGGCTTACAAAATACCTCAATTCCTTCAAAAAGACGTTTATGGTCATTTCGCACGATACGAAATTTTTAAACAACGTAGCGCAGTACGTCGTGAACATAGAAAACGGGCAGATAAGGAAGTTTACGGGGAATTACGATAAATTTTTATCTCAGCGAGATATGCTTGCAAAACAGTACGAGGAAGATTATTTGCGCCAACAGGCGGAAATAAAGAAAATGCAGGATTATATCGATAAAAACAAGGCGAGGGCTGCCACCGCGGGCATGGCTAATTCGCGCAAAAAAATGCTTGAACGCATTAACGTAATGCAAAAACCGGCAACGGTTTTGGACGCGGATTTTTCCTTTCCTTATACGGATATAAATTCCAAAGATTTCGTCATCGTTAAAGACCTTGAAATAGGCTACGACAAATCGCTGTTGCCGCCCGTATCTTTTCATCTTACGTCAAAGACAAAACTTTGGATACGCGGCACTAACGGCGTTGGCAAAACTACGCTGTTAAAGACGCTCATGCGCAAAATACCCGCTATATCCGGGAATTTTGAGTTCCATATAGCGGCGAAACCCGCTTACGTCGAGCAAGACCTCGTTTTTCCGAACAAAAACGATTCCGCAATAAAATACTTTCAGGACAGGTTTCCCAAATATAACTACAAGGAAGTTCGCGCCGAACTTGCTAAAGTAGGGCTTAAAGGCGAACTTGCGTCTAAACCTATATGCAATCTATCGGGCGGCGAACAGGTACGTATCAAGCTCGCTTGTCTAAACAACACGCTTTCAAACATACTTATTCTCGACGAGCCGACAAATCATCTGGACGTAAGAGCTAAAGATAAACTGAAACAGGCTATAGCCGAATATGAAGGCGCAGTTATACTCGTAAGCCACGAAGAAGAATTTGCCGGAGATATTTGCGACGTGATCTTCGACGCAAAGGCAAAATAACCTTTTTATACCACTTTCCATAAACTATATGGGGGTGATGGTTATTTCTCTTAAAACGATTGCCGAAGTCGACGTAGGCAAGTTGCGCAGAAATATAGAAAATATTAAAAATTACGCTTCGCCCGAATCGAAAATCTGCGCGGTTATAAAAGCCGACGCCTACGGGCACGGAGCCGTAGAATATGCGAGAAGGGCGGAAAACCTCGTCGATTATTTTGCCGTTGCGCTCGCCGAGGAGGCGGTTGAGCTCCGTTTATGCGGCATAAATAAGCCTGTTTTGCTCCTTTTGCCGACGGATGGAGAGGGGATTCGCCGCTCGTTGCAATACGGTGTGGCACTTGCCGTTGAAAACGTGCCGTATCTTATATCCGTGGAGCGCGAGGCGATAAGGCAGGGCGTGAGAGCGGATATACATTTGAAAATCGAAACGGGTATGAACAGATTCGGAATCGACGAATATTCCGTGGAATCTTTTTGCCGTAAAATTAATACCGAAAAAATAGCCGTAAAGGGTTGTTTTTCTCATTTTTACGATCCGCAAAATGCAAGCGAGACAAATATTCAGTATGAAAAATTTATGCGCTCCGCAGATACAGTGGAAAAGTATTTCGGAAGGGTAATACGCCATATAAGCGCAAGCGGAGGAATATGCGCAAGCAGGAAGTACGATCTGGATATGGTTCGCCCCGGTCTGTTATTATACGGCTACAAACCGTTTGAAAGCGATATTTCCGTTTCTCCTATTTTAACGGTAAAAGCTCAAACTTTAAAGCATTTTACGCTTGATGAGGGAGAGCACCTGCTATACGGCGATTATAGGGTAAACTCAGCGGGGGAGTATTCGCTTATTCGTGCCGGCTATGCCGACGGACTGAGAAGAAACGGAAAACTCACCGCAAACAACAGATGTATGGACGTCTGCGCCGTACCGGGTGTAAAGGAAGATCTTTTTACCGTATTTGACAATGCGGAAGATGTCGCCGTTTCGGAAGGGACTATCCCGTACGAAATTTTATGTAATTTAACGCACAGATCCCACGTGATCTATAAGGATTGATATGAGAGTTATAAGCGGAAAGCATCGCGGTTGCGTGCTTTATGAATTTGAAGGACAAGCCATCCGCCCCACTTCAGACAGGGCAAAAGAGGCAGTGTTCAATATTCTTCAATTTAAAATCGCCGATAGCGAGTGCCTCGACCTGTTTTGCGGCAGCGGAAGTTTGGGTATAGAGGCAATTTCCCGCGGTGCGAGAGTCACGTTCGTTGATAATGCGAAAACCAGCGTTGAGCTCACAAAAAAGAACCTTGCAAAGGTAAAAGAGCTCGCCGACGTGTTTTGCGAGGACGCTTTATCATTCCTTTCGAGAACGAGAAAAAAATTTGATATAATATTCGTCGATCCTCCTTACGCCGACGACGTATCCGTAAAAGCAGTTGAAAAGATCATCGAGAAAGACCTTCTGAACGATGACGGCGTTATAGTTTTTGAAAGAGATCGTCCGTGCCCGAATATCAAAGGCGCAGTTATAAAGGACGTGCGCCGTTACGGCAAAGCGGTCGTATCTTTTATTGCAAAGGAAAAAGCCTGCCTTTTTGCGGGTTCTTTCGACCCGATAACCTTGGGCCATCTTTACGTTATAAACAAGGCTTTGGAAAAGTACGACAGGGTTTACGTAACTCTCATGAAAAACGCGGACAAAACGTCCATGTTTTCAGATGAGGAAAGATTAAAAATGCTTGAATCCGCGCTCTCCGATCCACGCGTTACGGTGGACTCTTGGGACGGTTTACTTATAGATTACATGAAGGGAAACAGGCTCGTATATAACGTTCGCGGCATTCGCGACGAAAAAGATTTAAAGTACGAAAAGGGCATGGAAGAATATAACGTTGCGAACTATCCTCAGATCGTTTACGATTATATTTACTCCGATATTCCGATATCGTCTTCTATCGTAAGGCAATCCATCAAAGAAGGTAAGGACGTATCGGACTACCTAAGCCCCGAAGTTTTAAAATATATTTCCAAAATTCAGAATAATAAAACATAGCGCGGCTGAAATAAGACTCTGCAAAATTTTAGAAAAGAAAAAAATTTTTAAATTGCTTTTCGCTTTTAAAAGGTAAATTGCGGACTGAAACATTACCGACAAACCGCCGAAAGATATGATTCCGCAAGCGATAGCGGCAGCAAGAGGAGTGGAAACCGAAGAAAGTATTTTACACCCGTTGGTACATTCTATCAGACCGTATGCTATTCCTTCCGAAATAACGTCTCCGTAGCCCGTTTTTGCAAATATCTTTTCGAGCAAAGAGGTGAGAGGGAAAAGTATTTTGAAGTCGGCAAGTATGCTTGCGAGCAAATAAAAAATACAAATAAATCCGCCTACGCACAAGATAGATATTACCGAAGAATATATGCACTCATACAAAACGTTGTCGGCATTTTGCCTGACGGGAAGTAGTTGCATTTTTTTGCAAAAATTCCCGTACTTACGGAAAATTAAGCCGCAAATTACGGCTGACATAACGTGCGACGCAAATATTGCCGCACCGTAAACTTTATTGCCGAACATTCCCACGCCGACCGTCCCCATTATAAAAAGCGGACCGGAGGTGGAACACAGCACGGACATGCGGGTTGCCTCGTCGCAGTCTATACAGCCGCGCTCGCTCAATTCGGAAATCAATCTCGAACCGACGGGATAACCTGAAAGTATGCTCATTAAAAAGACGTACGTAGTCATTCCGTTGCACCTGAAAAGTCCTTCGGTAAGCCTTTCCGTCTTTTTTGTGAAAATTTCAAGCGTGCCTAATTTCGTCAATATAAGAGTAAGGAAAAAGAACGGAAAAAGCGATGGCACCACAGCGGTCGCCCATAGCGTTATTCCTTGCCTTGCAACGGAAATATATCTGTCAGGAAAAATTATAAGGCAAGCCATTATAAAAAGTATGGTTGCTGTGGCGGCTATCCGTAAAATTTTTTTCATATTTTAATTTATTGTGTTTTTTGGTTTTATATGATATAATTACCATGAAGATTGAGTTTTCGGTGAAAAAATGGATCTGATAGATATGATCAACGACAACAAAAAGGTCGTTCCTCTCGCCGAGAGGATGCGCCCCGACAGCCTTAAAGATTTTTTAGGTCAAGGCCATATTGCGGACAAAAACAGCCTTTTGTTTCGCGCGGTTTCTTTAGACAGGTTAGGCAGCTGCATATTCTGGGGACCACCGGGCAGCGGAAAAACTACGCTTGCCCATATAATTGCAAATTCAACCAGCGGAAATTTCGTTAAGTTAAACGCCGTAAACAGCGGCGTAGCAGACGTTAAAAAAGCGGTTGACGAGGCGAGAGAGGCTCAAAAATTCTACGGAAAGAAAACCTATCTCTTGCTCGACGAGTGCCACAGATTCAGCAAGACGCAGTCGGATTCCCTTTTGCCTGCAATAGAGCAGGGAACGATTATATTTATTGGTTCCACAACGGAAAATCCTTACGCGTCGCTGACGCCCGCGCTCGTAAGCAGGTGCAGGGTTTTTGAATTTAAGAGGTTGAGTCCCGATATCGTCAAAGGCGCCCTTAAAAAGGCCCTTACCGATAAGGAAAAAGGGCTTGGCAACTATTCGGCCGCCGTTGACGACGACGCATTGAACCACATTGCAAATACGTGCGGCGGAGATTTGCGCTCTGCTTATAACGCCCTCGAACTCGCCGTTCTGACCACCTCTCCGGACGAGAGCGGAAATATT
>CAJOMS010000024.1 GCA_905235795.1 uncultured Clostridia bacterium
ATCGCTCTCCGAGCTTGATGACAGCATGATTTGTCTGACTTCCCGCGGAAAACCCGTGCGGGCGCGCACACTGGGGCAAAAACGGTATGTGGAAGCCATTGCCAAGAACACCATCGTGCTCGGTGTCGGTCCTGCGGGAACGGGCAAGACGTTTCTTGCAGTCGCCATGGCTGTCAAGGCGTTCAGGGCCAAGGAGGTCAGCCGCATAATTCTCACGCGTCCGGCTGTTGAGGCGGGAGAAAAGCTCGGATTTCTTCCGGGCGATCTGCAGCAGAAGGTGGATCCGTACCTTCGTCCGCTGTACGACGCGTTGCAAGAGATGTTCGGGCAGGAAACTTACCTTAAACTTATAGAGCGCGGCGTTATAGAAGTCGCGCCGCTTGCGTATATGCGCGGCAGGACGCTAAACAATTCTTTTATCATTTTGGACGAGGCGCAAAATACCACTTGCGAGCAAATGAAGATGTTTTTGACTCGTATGGGCGAGGGCAGCAAGATGGTAATAACGGGGGATATTACTCAGATAGATTTGCCCGTCGGTAAAAAAAGTGGCCTAAAACACGCAATATCGATACTTAACGATATAGAAGGGGTAGCCGTGGTGCGCTTGACGCACAAAGACGTGGTGCGCCATCCGTTGGTTATGGAGATAATAAAGGCGTACGAGCGGGCAGAGAAGAAAAACTCAGACGTTGCAGGTAAATCTTACACCGTTCTCAATAAAAAAAATTTTAAACGTAAGGGCAAAGAATAAAACCCGTTCCCTCGGGAGGAAGGAAAATGTATACTCAATCGAAAAAGGTCGATGAGTGGAGTGCGCGGGATTACGTGCGCATTTCCATAATATTTTTTATCAATTATATAGTTTTGGGGCTGTTATGTTTGCTTGCGGTGTTCATTAATACCGGAGCCAAGTTCAATGCGTTTGCCGATTATTTTGCGACTTCCGAAGGACTGCATAATTTCGTTTATCTTATGCTTGCCCTGCTTTTGATCGTCGTGGTAATATTCCTTTTCTTTATATTTGAAAAGAGAAATTTTATAAAGAAGACCAAGAATGCCGTAATGATTTTTTCGATATTGATAGTTTCGCTTATCATATCTTACGGTCTCGGCACGATCAATATATATATAAGGCCCGTGGCGCTGTGCGCGCTGATTGCGCTTATGCTGATAGACAGAACGACTGCCATATTTATGAATATGGTAATGTGCATGATAATGTTTTTGGTGGATACTTACACGGGCGCGCAATACAACGCGGGATTTTCTGCGTTGGTCGTGGGCTTCAGCGCGGGACTAATCGCCGTTTACCTCGTAAGCGGGGTGAATTCGCGCTTGAAGGTCTTGCTTATGGGCTTGGTCATATCTGTGCCTATCATCATAAATATTTTGATTTTGGAAGGATTCAGCTTAGAATTTTTACCTATATACATTCTTACGGGCGTAAGCGCGGGCATGTTTTCCGTCGCGTTTGAAACGGTGCTGGTGCCTATATTCGAAAGGATGTTCAACCGTTTGACGCCTTACAGAATAAGCGAGATAACCGACCATAAATTCCGCCTGATGCGCAAACTTATACAAAAGGCCCCCGGCACGTTTAACCACAGCATAATAGTGGCAAACCTTTCGGAGTCCTGCGCGAGCGCAATAGGCGAAGATTCTCAAATGGCTCGTGCCGCGGCGTACTATCACGACTACGGCAAGATAGAAAATCCCGGTTGTTACGCGGAAAATCAAACGGGTACCAACATGCACGACGACCTTACGCCGGAAGTTTCGGCAGGCATTATTATGCGCCATACGGTTGACGGGGCGGCGCTTTTAAAAAAGGCGCACATGCCGCAGTTTTTGATAGACGTTGCCATTCAGCATCACGGCACGTTGCCAATAAGATATTTTTACGTAAAGGCAAGCAAGATGACGGACGGAGAGGTAGATATCAAAAACTTCTCTTATCCCGGTCCTAAGCCAAAAACCAAAATAGCCGCTATAATTATGATAGCGGACGGGTGCGAGGCGAAAGTTCGCACGCTTAAAGACCGCACGCACGAAAACGTGGACAAGGCAGTCAAAGAGATAATAGAGGAAAGGATGGACCTTGAACAGTTCACCGATTGCGATATAACGCTTAAAGATCTGGATATAATCCGCGCGACGTTGGTCAACGCGCTCGTTGGTGTGTATCACGACAGGGTAACCTATCCCAAACTCAAAATCGGCAAGAGAAAGTACTAAAACGGAGAATATACAATTGAAAAAAAGTGGGTTAGAAGTAATTTGTTCGACTAAAAAGCACCTGAATCTCAAAAAACTTGCAGATTCCGTTTACAAGACGCTCGCGCAGGAAGACGCGCTTTCCGCCGAGTTGGAATTCGTTTCGGAAGAGGAGATTGCGGACCTTAATCTGCGGTTAAGGCACGTCGCCGGCGTTACGGACGTATTGTCCTTTCCGTCGCTTGACGGCGTCAGACACAAAGTAATAAAGAAAACGGATTTTCCCTTCGACGTAGAGGACGGGCGGGTGTTTATCGGCTCTATAGCCGTATGCGTTACCCGTGCGGAAGAACAGGCGGCAGAATACGGCCACAGCGTTGAAAGGGAGTTTACTTACCTCGTATGCCACGGTTTATTGCACCTTTTCGGGTATGACCACATAGACGAGGCTGACAGGGCGGAAATGCGCGCCCTCGAAGATAAAATAATGGAAGATATAGGGGTTACCAGAGAATGAAGTGCGGTACCGTTGCCGTTATAGGTAGAGCAAATGCGGGTAAATCTACCCTGATAAACGTGCTTGTCGGCGAGAAAATATCTATCGTTTCGCCAAAGCCTCAAACGACGAGGGAAAGGATCCTCGGCGTGCTTACCACTAAGGACTATCAGATAGTGTTTGAAGATACGCCCGGCATTTACAAGGCGGGCAACCGCCTTAACGATTTTATGCAGCGCCAAGCCGAACAAACAGCAAACGACGTTGACGTGATACTGTTCGTTACCGACGGACACGCCGGCGTTCACGAGGAAGACCTGAATTTGCTGAAAAGGTTTGAAAAAGGCGGCATACCGATAGTAGTGGCGTTTACCAAAACCGATATAATGCCCGCGGAGAACATACCCACGGAGCTGGTAAAATTCGCGGATTTCGACGTGGAGTGCACCATTCCCGTTTCCGCGCGCAAGGGCAGGAACGTAAAAAAACTCCTTAACGCAATATTGGAGCTTTTGCCTGAGGGCGAATATATCTTTCCGGAAGACGTCGTTTCCGACAAGTCCGAAAAATTCATGCTCCGTGAGATAATGCGAGAAAAGATGCTTTTAAAGTACGATAAAGAGATCCCGCACGGCGTCGCTATCGTGCTTAACGAGTATACCATACGGCCGAGCGGCACGGCGGAAGTGAATTTGGATATTGTTTGCGAAAAGCCCAACCACAAGGCGATTATTATCGGCAAGCAGGGGCAAGCGCTTAAAGAGGTAAGTTCTTACGCGCGTGAAGCCATGGAAAAATTTTTGGGCAGGAAGGTCTTTTTGACCGTTTACGTAAAAGTCAGGGAAGATTGGCGCAACAGCCCGCAACTCCTCGGCGAATACGGGTATAAAGAAGAAAAATAAGAGTATTATGTTTTGCGAAACCGATTCGGGGTAGAGGCGTAAAACCAAGACGGATTTTACGTCTTTGGAATATGTTTTGCCGAAAATTAAAAAAATTTTTGAAAAATAGAGCTAAAACGCTTGCCAAAAACAAAAAAAAGGTTTATATTAGGAACATAATTGAATATTTTTTCGGGTAGAGGCGCAAAACTCATGATTAGCTTTCCTCGATATCCGCTCAAACGGAGAGGGTGTGAAAGGGTGTTTTGCCGAAATCGTAGCGAGTTTGGGATTGCTTGCGGTTGGGCGTCAGGAAAATATCCTGCCGACTGTCGCTTTTAGCGGAGAGCTATCATGAATTAAAGACGTTAATGTTTACGTCCGCAATGATGATGTTACTTCGTTGCGGACGTTTTTCGTTAATTAAAGCTTTTAAAACTTCCTGAGATATGTTCGGTTAAAAAATATTCGGAGGTAACTCAAAATGAAGAAACTTATTTCACTTATCGTAGCAGTAGTTATGGTTATGGCTTTTGCCGTTATGGGCACCGCCTGCAAAAAAAATACCGACGACAAAGCTACCATTCAACAAACGGGCGTTATTAAAATCGGTATGGAATGTAATTACAAACCTTTCAACTGGACTCAGCTCGACGATTCAAACGGCGCCGTACCTATTTCCAACGTTGCAAATAAATATGCTAACGGTTACGACGTTATGATAGCTAAAAAGATAGCCGAGGGGCTTGGCGTTCAGTTGCAGGTAGTTATGCTCGAATGGAACGCTCTCGTAGAATCCCTCAACAGCGGCCTTATAGACGGCATCATCGCCGGCATGAGCCCGACGGCAGAAAGAAAGCTGGTAAACGATTTTAGCAATCCTTATTACAGCAGTAACCTCGTCGTTATGTGCAAGGCGGGTTCCGAAATAGCTAACGCAACAAATCTTGCAGATCTTAACCAAGCAAAATATAAGATTGCCGCGCAAACGGGTACTTTCCACTATACGGCTCTCTCCAAACAGCTCGATAAAGTTCAGTCGTCGCGCGTTGAGGACTTTGCAATAATGCACACCCAGCTCGACAGCGGTCTTATCGACGGCTACATCGCAGAACAGCCCACCGCTTTGACTTATTGCAGCAATTCGACCGAATACGCTTACGTAGCGCTTAAAAACAACGATACCGGCTTTACCGTTACCGACGACGACGTAGCTATTTCCGTTGGCTTGAGAAAGGGCTCCAACTTACTCAGCGAGATAAACGAAATTCTTGCCGGTATAACCACTGCCGAACGCGACGCTATAATGAACAACGCCATAACGTGGCAGGCTAACGGTATCGACGACTGATAAATCGTTTTAATAAATATTTACGAGAGAGTAAAAGATGTCTTTTTTCGAAAAAATAGCCTACGTTTGGAAAAATTATAATGCAACTTTGTTTTCGGGCGTCGGCAACACAATTTTATTGGCTTTGGTAGGTACGGTATTCGGGCTTATAATAGGTATTCTTATAGGCGTTGTAAGGACGTTGCCGAAATCCAAAAATAAATTCGTGCGCTTTTTAATGAGAGTGGTAAACGCCATATTTATGGTGTATATCGAAGTTTTCCGCGGAACTCCTATGATGGTGCAGGCTATGGTAATATTTTACGGATACGCCCGCATCACGGGGGTGATGCTTCCGGTAATGACTTCCGGTATAGTAATCGTTTCGATAAATACCGGCGCGTATATGGCTGAAATTGTCCGCGGCGGCATCATATCTATAGATAAAGGTCAATTCGAGGGCGCGCACGCCATAGGTATGAACCATTGGCAAACGATGATGAACGTAATCATTCCGCAGGTCATGCGCAACATATTGCCTTCGGTCAGCAACGAGTTCGTTATTAACATAAAGGATACTTCCGTCTTGAACGTTATATACGTAACAGAGCTGTTCTTTATGGCGAACATCGCCGCGTCTGATACGAATATGGTGCTTGAAACGTACGTTATAGTTTCGCTGATGTATCTGGTAATGACGTTTACGGTAACTCGTCTGCTGCGCCTCGTCGAAAGGTTGTTGGCAGGCAAGAAGGATTATACTATTTGCGGCTCCCAGTCCGATCCCGCGGCAGAAATACACGTTAAGGAGGCGCATTGATATGGCAGATAATATATTTACCGTAAATGACCTCGTTAAAAACTTTGGCAATCACGCCGTTTTAAAGGGAATAAATCTTTCCGTAAATAAAGGCGAAGTGGTTTCTATAATAGGCGCTTCGGGCAGCGGTAAGTCTACGCTTTTAAGGTGTCTGAATCTGCTTGAACAGCCTACTTCCGGCACGATAGAATTTGAGGGCGAAAACATTTTGGGCAACAAATTCAACGCCATAAAATATCGCGCTAAGGTGGGCATGGTCTTCCAATCTTTTAACCTCTTTAATAACATGAACGTGCTGAAAAACTGCGTTATAGGGCAGGTAAAGGTATTGAAGCGCTCTAAGGCGGAAGCCGAAGAAGTCGCCATGAAGTATCTTTCCAACGTCGGTATGTCGGCGTATATAAACGCGCGCCCGTCGCAGCTTTCGGGCGGGCAAAAGCAAAGGGTGGCGATAGCGCGTGCGCTTTCGATGAATCCGGACGTGCTGCTCTTTGACGAGCCGACTTCCGCGCTCGATCCCGAAATGGTGGGCGAAGTGCTATCCGTTATGAGCGATCTTTCCAAAACCGGTTTGACGATGATAACCGTAACCCACGAGATGCAGTTTGCAAGGGAAGTATCTTCAAGAGTGCTGTTTATGGACGACGGAGTTATCGCGGAGGATTCCTCGCCGGAACAGATATTCACCAACCCCAAAGAGGAGAGAACGCGCGCATTTTTAAATCGTATTATAAATAAAAGATAAAGCGCGGTGCCGCAAGCTAATTTTACGCTTTCGGCACCGTTTTTTCATTTGACAAAATTTTCAATTTGCTATAAAATAAATAGGCACTTAAAAAGGGAAATTTTTTTATGGATTTACTTAAAGAGAAGATTTTGAAAGAGGGGCGCGTCGTCGGTGACGGCATTTTGAAGGTGGACGGCTTTTTGAACCACCAGATAGACGTGGATCTTGTTTCCGCTATGGGCAAAGATATCTACGAGCATTTTAAGGACGGAAACGTAACCAAAATACTTACGATAGAAGCCTCCGGCATAGGTCTTGCGGTAGTTGCGGCGCAATACTTTCACTGTAAAGTTTTGTTTGCAAAAAAGGGCAGAACGACTAACCTCGGCAATTCCGAACTTTACACTTCAAAGGCGTATTCGTTTACTCATCAAAACGAAAACACCGTGCTCGTGTCCAAAAAATATATAGACGCAAACGACAGAATCCTTATAATAGACGACTTTTTGGCTCATGGCGAGGCGTCGAGGGCGCTGTTGGATATAGCGACGCAGGCAGGCGTTGACGTCGTAGGCGTTGCCATTGCTATAGAAAAAGGCTTTCAGGGCGGCGGCGACCAACTTCGCAAAGAGGGCGTAAACCTGTATTCGCTGGCTATCGTCGATAGCATGGATGACGGAAATATCGTTTTCCGCGAAGATTAGTGCCCTAAAACGCGGGTTTCCTGCATAAAATATAACTGAATATTCTTCGGGGCAGGGTGAAATTCCCTACCGGCAGTATAGTCTGCGAGCGCGAGCTGATGCGGTGTGATTCCGCAACCGACGGTATAGTCCGGATGGAAGAAGATATGATTAATACAGTCCTCGACATATCGTCGGGGATTTTTAAATTTTTAGCCGAGTTACCGTTTGCTCTGCTAAATCAAAAAGGAAAATATGAGTGGAACTTCTGTAAAAAAACAAAGAAATCGCGGGCAGGTGGCTGCCTCGTACATAGCAAAAGTGGCAATGCTTTCGGCGCTGTCGTTCGTGCTGTATTTGCTTAAATTTCCGTTGCCGTTTATATTTCCGCCCTGGCTGGAATTGCATTTTTCGGATTTCGGCGCGGTGATAGCCGGATTTGCTTTGGGCCCGATAGCAGGTTGCGCCGTTGCGGTAATACGCGTTATTCTAAAATTGCTGATAATGGGCACGAGCACGGGCTTTATAGGCGAACTTGGCGATATTATAATAGGGCTTTCGTTCGTGTTGCCTGCGTCGCTTATTTACAAATATAACCGCACTAAAAAAGGCGCCGTTATAGGGCTTATTACGGGCGGAGCGGCATCGGTTTTGGGCGCGGTAATTTCCAACAGATTTTTGCTTATACCGTTTTACGGCAACCTTATGGGCATGGACGCGCTTGTCGGCGCGATGAGGGGGCTTTTTCCCAATATAGCGGCGGATACGTTTTATAACTATTATTTATGGATATCCGTCGTGCCCTTTAACGTTATCAGAGTAACGGTGATTATTATCGTGTCGCTTATCACGTACAAGCACATTTCGCGTCTGTTCGGCAAATTTTAAAATTTAAAAAATTTGCAAGAAACGTCTTGTTTGCGGCAATAATTATGTTATAATTATCTTAATGGAGGACAAGTATGAATTATAATATAGCAGATTACGTAAATTGGCGCGGGGACTTGACGTTTGAAGTTTCTCCCGTTAATATAGTAGATATAATTATTCTTTCTCAAATAGCTTTGCCGGATTTATCGAAATGTATCCCTCGGCAGGGTTGCACGTTGGCAGAATGTGTTGACAATTACGTTAAGACGGGCGAATCAAATAAAAAAATAGGTCTGTTGATACCGGAAACTATAAATCAGCTTTTTGTAAAAATGGCAGATACCGCGCGTTTTAGCGGACTTTTGCTATCTGATTACATGAGAGATATAGACAATACAGTGGAAGTGCAGTTTTCCGCGCTTACCATAGACGCGCCGACCGTAAAAACGCGCTTTGTTATTTACAGCGGAACGGACGACACGATCGTCGGTTGGAAGGAAAACTTTAACCTTATCTATAAGACTCCAACTGTCGCTCAGCTCGAATCGGTAAAATACCTTGAGTCCGCCGCAAAAGATTACGACGGCGACTTGATAGTTTTGGGGCACAGCAAGGGCGGGCACCTCGCATTATATTGCGCTATAAATTGCAGTGAAGACGTCTATGCCAAAATCGTAAAATCCGTAAATCTTGACGGCCCCGGCATCCCCGAAAACGAGGATGTAGTAAAACGTTATCACTCCAAAGAGGAGAAGATCCTGAGCATAATGCCGCAATCATCGGTTATAGGCAGGCTGTTCGAACACAGCGAGAAGTGTATTATCGTGCACAGCGACAACAAGGGGCTGTATCAGCACGACTGCTTTTCCTGGATGGTAAAAGGCACGGATATCGTTCCCGACCACGAGTTTACCGAGGAGGGCACCGGAATAGACAGCGGCATGAGGGAAATACTTTCCGGCATGGACGATGATGAGCGTGAAAACTTCGTGGAAGGGCTTTTCGGTATGTTCTATGCGACCGACAGTACAACCCTTACCGAGCTTGCCAACAGCAAAGGGCTGCTTAAAGCCTACATCAGTTCCGATTCGGACAAAAGAAAGGCCGTAAATCGCACGTTAATTAAGATTTTAAAGAATAAATATCTGAGGCGCTGCATCATAGAAACCAACCGCCAATCTAAAGATTATATTAGCGTCGAAGACGATGATTAATATTAAAAAAGGGTAAAAAAAGTCCTTCCTTGTAAAAGAGGAAGGACTTTTTTTGCTATTTTTTTATCTTTGAGATAAGGATTATCGCTACCTGGATTGGCACGCCTATCAGCAGTATGGGCCAAATTGCCAATTGTATGAATTGAAAACACAGCGAAAGCAACAGACTCCACAAAAATATGGAAGATAACAGGTAGGAATATTTCTTTATTCCCCATTTTCGCAACATGTAAAGAGTTATAAATGCAGACGCCGGCAACGCCCAAATAAACGCTACCCACGCCGAATATCCCACGAAAAGCAGTATATAAATATAAATTATTGCGGCAATAAGCCATACCGCAGACACGATAAGACCTATAATAGCTATGCGGTTAACCAAAGAATTGTCTTTTTTAACGTATTCGGCTTTTTGCTTATAGCTGCCTTCCTTAGTTAAAAAATCCACGGTAACGCCGTACATTTCCGCCAGCCTACACAGCACTTCTATATCCGGTAAGGACTCGGCATGTTCCCATTTGGAAACGGATTTATCCGAATAATTCAGTTTTTCGGCAAGTTCCGCCTGCGTAAGATTGTTCATCTTTCTCAATTCTTGCAGGTTTTTTGCAACGTTCTGTTTTATATCTTCCATAATTGAATTATAACACTTATAAAAAAATAAGGCAACGATTTTGCGCAAAAAAGGGGCTTTTCTAATTTTAGTAGAGTGATTTTCGACAATTCGTGCTATAGTAGAATGCCGTTCTCTAATAATTCTATACATGTAGAATTTCTTTACCTCGAAAGCATTTGATTATTTTTTTGGAATAATCTATATTAAATACATAGGGTGAAATAAGAAAAAGAGGAAGGATTTTATGATAGTTACCGTTGTGTGCGACGTTCTCGGCAAAGAGAACAACGGCACCACAATTGCAGCCATGAACTTGATAAGAAGTTTAAAGGCAAAAGGATATGAAGTCAGGGTGGTGTGTCCGGATAAAGAGTACGCAGGCAAAGAGAGCTTTTACGTCGTGCCCACGCTTAATTTGGGACCGATAAATGGTTATATTGAAAAGAACGGCGTTTCTCTTGCTAAAGTAGATAAAAAGATAATGTTCGACGCAATTAACGGCGCAGACGTAGTGCACGTTATGCTCCCGTTCAGTCTGGGCAGAGCAGCAGTAAAAATTTGCGGGCAGTTGAATATACCCGTTACGGCGGGGTTCCACGCGCAGGCGGAAAACGTTTCCGCACATTTAAAGATGCGCAATTTCGAGCCTGTAAACAGGATATATTACAAATCCCGATGGAAAAAAGTTTATCAATACGTCGATTGCATCCACTACCCCACGGAGTTTATACGCAACGTCTTTGAGCAAAACATACGCTCCGCAACGGAAGGCCGCGTTATATCAAACGGCGTAAACAAGGCCTTTATCGCAGATAAACCGATTATGCACGAAAGAAACGGCAAGTTTAAAATTATCTGCACGGGGCGTTACAGCGCGGAGAAACGTCAGTCTATCCTTATCGACGCCGTTGCGCTTTCCAAGCACAAAGACGATATAAACGTGGTTTTTGCAGGCGCCGGTCCGCTTAAAGAAAAGCTGATATCCCGTTCTGAAAAGAAGGGTATAAACGCGTCGTTTAAATTCTTTGGCAGGGACGAACTCATTGAAGAATTGCACACGGCGGATCTCTACGTGCACACTGCGGAAATCGAGATAGAAGCCATAGCTTGTTTGGAGGCTATAGCCAGCGGTTTGGTGCCGGTTATAGCAAATTCGCCTAAGTCGGCAACTAAGGCCTACGCGCTTTGCGACGATAACCTTTTCGATTACGACAGCGCCGCGTCTCTTGCCGAAAAGATCGATTTTTGGTACGAGCACCCCGAACGCGTTGACGGCTGTTTGTCTATGTATTCGGATTTTACCAAAGAGATCGATTACGACGTTTGTATGGACAAAATGGAAAACATGTTGCTCGACGTAGTAGAGAGGCACACGGGTAGATCACTAAAAAAGAAAAGCATCGCTTAACGCGCGAAATACGGCACTTATTATGGAAAAGGTCATATATTATTCGGATGAGTTGAACGACGATTTCGCCGGAACGAACATTAAGGAAGTTCCGTTGCCGCCCGATTTCAAATATACCGGGCACGGGCCGTTCTGGAAGGCTTTGTCGTTCTTCATTTACAGAATTATAGCAACTCCCGTCGCGTATCTCGTTTGCAAATTGCATTACGGGGTAAAGTACGTAAACCGCAAGGCCCTTAAAAAATGCAAAGGCGGGTACTTTTTATATATAAACCACACTATGGTCGCGGGGGACGCGTTCAACCCATCTATAGCGGCGTTTCCGAAAAAGACGGATATAATAGTGAGTAATGACGCGGTTTCAAACGGGTTTTTGAGGGTTGTAGTGCCAATGCTGGGAGGCATGCCCGTTCCGGGCGGATTGAAACAGGTACTTAAATTCAAAAAGGCAATAGACGAATCTTACGAAAAGGGGCATTGTATAACTATATACCCCGAGGCGCATATCTGGAAGTATTACACGGGAATCAGACCGTTTACGGACGTTTCGTTTAAATACCCCGCCGAGCTTGACGCGCCCGTGTATTGCGCCACGGTAACTTACAAGCGCCGCAAATTTATAAAGAGGCCCAAGGCGGAAGTATTTATAGACGGGCCGTTTTACGCGGACGCCGCCGCCCCGATGAAAACGCGCCAAAAACAGCTGCGCGACGCTGTTTATAATACTATGGTCGCCCGGGCAGAAAACAGTAATTGCGAATATATCAAGTACGTCCGCAAAGAAAAAGAGGCGGAAGAAGAAGGTATTGCATAATATTTATTTTTGCCGAAATTCCGGCAAATATAGAGGTTCCGCGGTTTTTATTGCGGTAAGAGGAATAAAAAGGGAGTTGCAAAAGGGAGTGGAAAATAAAAAATGCAAATAATTTAAAATTGCAAAGGATAAGGATATGTTGTATTTTTTAATCATTCTCGTTACGATGCTCGTCTGTGTTACTGTTACGGTAATCGTGTCGTTGGCGAAGTCAATTCCGTTGTGGTACGCCGTTACGATGCCGTTTTTAATTATTTTTACGCATTGATAATGCTCGGCGTCGTTTGCGGAGTAATGAGGCTTTTGCCTAAATCGCTTTGGAATTACAAAAGAAAGAGATTTTACGTAAGTAAAAAAGAAGTTGATTTTTACGACAAAGTTTTACATATAAAAAGCTGGAAGGAAAAAGTGCCCGAAGCCGGTTCCGCCGCAGGGTTTCCCAAGGATAAGATACGTTCGTTAGACGAGAAATATCTCGCTAAATCTTTGCAGGAAAACTGCTTTGCCGAATCTATGCATTTCGTTTCAGGGCTATTGGGGTTCACTGCGCTGTTCTTTGTTAAAAAGAGAGATTATTATTTCGCCATACCGCTACTTACCATGAATTTTATTTTGAATATAATACCAAGCATTATTCAACGGTATAATCGTTATAAACTGGTAAAATATACGAGGCGGTTAAAATAAAAAACTCGGTGCAAGAGCAAAAACAATTTATAACCGATGTCGGTTTGGAAAAAGTAAGTTGATCTGTTTCACGCGAAACAGATTTTTTTATTTTAAAGTTTTGTTTTAAACCGCGGCGCGCATTAATAAGCAGAGCGAATCAATAAGCGGCGCGCCTCTGTAATTAACGCGTTGGGCGTCAAAAATCAAAGTTTTTAACGCGGCGTTTAAAGCCCCTATAAATTTTTGGAATTTTTAAATTTTCGTCTGAAAATTATTTGACAGGTGAAACATACGCCTGTTATAATATTTTCTGTTTTATATTGCGGGGAGATTTTGCAATATTTAACGCATTTTTACGAATTTAAGGAGAAGAAGCCAATGACAAACATTTCAGAAATTTTCGGCGTAAACGTTTTTAACGACGACGTAATGAAAAGTATGTTATCACCCGATACTTACGAATCTTTTAAGAAAACCGTTCGCGAAAATCAGCAACTTTCCCCCGACGTGGCAAACGAAATAGCAAAAGCTATGATGGAATGGGCTATATCCAAGGGCGCAACGCACTTTACTCATTGGTTTCAACCTATGACGGGCGTTACCGCCGAAAAGCACGACAGCTTTATTTCAAAAAAGAGCGACGGCCGAGTCATAACCGATTTCAGGGGCAAGGAGCTTATAAAGGGCGAGCCGGACGCGTCCAGCTTTCCCAGCGGCGGAATAAGGGCGACTTTCGAGGCTCGCGGATATACCGACTGGGATCCCACGTCTTACGCCTTCGTCAAGGACGATACTCTCTATATTCCCACGGCGTTCTGCGCGTATACGGGCGAGGCACTCGATAAAAAAACGCCGCTTTTGCGCTCCATGGAGGCTTTGGACGTTCAGGCGCGCCGCCTTTTAAAGGCTTTGGGCAAAACCGTGGGCAAGGTTACGACTACGGTCGGATCCGAACAGGAATATTTTTTAATAGATAAAAAAGTCGCGTCGTGCAGGCCAGACCTTACCTACACCGGCAGAACGCTTTTCGGCGCAAAGCCGCCCAAGGGACAGGAGCTTGACGACCAATATTTTGCCGCAATAAAACCGCGCGTTCTCGCGTTTATGAAGGAGCTTGACGCCGAATTGTGGAAGTTGGGCGTTCTTGCAAAAACC